>NZ_VCBQ01000020.1:0-63426 GCF_006386455.1 Paracoccus sp. FO-3
CCACCCCCGAACAGGCCGAGGCCGCCGCCATCGCCGCAAGCACCGCCGCCCGCGAGGCGGCCAGCGCCACGCGCGAAGCCGGCGCCGCGGCCGGCGAGGCGGTCGGGATCGATGCCGCCCTGACCCCGCAGGGCTTCGATGCCGCCAAGGTGCGCGCCATGATCGACGGCTCGTCCCTTGCGCCCGAACGCAAGGCCGAGCTTCTGGCCCTGCTGGATCGCGCGGCGCTTGACCCGGCGGCGCTGGCGCAGGCGCTGGAACAGATCAAGGCCGCCCTGCCATGAGCTTTCCCAGCCTGGCGGATTTCCTGAAGGCACCGGGCGGCCGGCTGGACAAGGGGCCGGTCGCGGTTTTGCTGATCGAGGACGAGGCAGCGGTGCAACGGACGCTGGCGCATCACCTTGCGGCCGGTTTCCGGCTGATCCTGGCGCTGTCGCCCGAGCCGCTGCCCGCCCATGTCCTGCCCGGCGAGGGCGCGGACCGGATCCTCAACCTGCGCCACGATTCCCGCCGCAGCCGGGCCCAGGTCGAGGCGGTCAATGCGGTGATCGAGGCCGCGCCCGCCGATACCTGGCTCTACTACGGCTATAATGCCGAGTTCCTGTTCTATCCCTTCTCGGAAAGCCGCAGCGTGGGCGAGATGCTGGCCTTTCACGCCGAGGAACGCCGGCGGGCGATGCTGACCTATGTCATCGACCTCTATGCCCCGGACCTGGAGCGTTTCCCCGATGCGGTCAGCCTGGACGAGGCGATGTTCGACCGCACCGGCTATTACGCGCTTGGCCGCGTGGACCGCGACGGCCGCCACAAGGAACGGCAGCTGGATTTCCACGGCGGGCTGCGCTGGCGATTCGAGGAGCACCTGCCCCAGGATCGCCGCCGCATCGACCGCATCGCGCTGTTTCGCAGCCAGCCGGGACTGCGGCTGCTGCCAGACCTGCGCTTCAACGCCGAGGAATACAACACCTATGCCTGCCCCTGGCACAACAACCTGACCGCCGCCGTCGCCTCGTTCCGGGTGGCCAAGGGGCTGGCCAAGAACCCCGGCTCGCGCGGGCATATCCGCAGCTTCCGCTGGCGCAACTCGCATCCCTTCCGCTGGAACGCCCAGCAGCTGATGGACCTGGGGCTGATGGAGCCGGGCCAGTGGTTCTGACGCAAGCGGGCCGGTTCAGGCCGCGCTGACCCGCCAGATCACGTCGCCCACGTCATCGGCCATCAGAAGCGACTTGCCGTCCGGGCCGATGGCAACGCCGACCGGGCGACCATGGGAATATTTCTCGTCCTCGGAAAGAAAGCCCGACAGGATGTCGCGCGGCGGCCCGGCGGGCCGGCCGTCCCGAAAGGGCACGAAGATCAGCTTGTAGCCCGACAGCGTCGAGCGATTCCAGGAGCCGTGCTGGCCGATCGCCATGCCGTCGGGGAATCCGGGCAGCGTGCCCTCGGGCATCCAGCACAGGCCAAGCGAGGCGGTATGGCCGCCCAGCGCATAATCGGGGGTGATGGCGCGGGCGACCTCGGCCGCGTCCTGGGGCACGCGGTCGTCCACCACCTGTCCCCAATAGGACCAGGGCCAGCCGTAGAAGCCGCCCTCCTGCACCGAGGTCAGGTAGTCCGGCGGCGTCTCGTCGCCCAAGCCATCGCGTTCGTTCACCACGGTCCAGAGCGCGCCGGTCGCGGGCTCCCACGCGAGGCCGACCGGGTTGCGCAGGCCCGAGGCGAAGATGCGGGCCTGGCCGGTCTCCAGTTCCAGTTCCCAGATCGCGGCGCGGCCTTCCTCGGCCTCCATGCCCTCGTCGGCGATATTGGTCAGCGAGCCGACGCCGCAATAAAGCCGCTTGCGGTCGGGCGAGACGATCAGGCTGCGCGTCCAATGCCCGCCGGGCTTGAAATCGACCAGCCGGCGGCCCGGCCCGTCCAGCCGCGTGGCACCGGGCGCATAGGGAAAGGCGACGATGCCGTCGGTATTGCCGGCATAGAAGGTGTCGCCGACCAGGGCCATGCCGAAGGGCTGGCGCTGGCCTGCCAGGAAAACCTCGCGCGTCTCGGCGACGCCATCGCCATCGCCGTCGCGCAACAGCGTGATGCGGTTGGCGCTGGTGCCCAGCGCGCGGGCGCGGCGCATGGTGGCCTGGGCGGCGCGGTCGAGCAGGGATTGCGGCGGGCTGGCCTCTTGCAGGGCCTCGGCCACCAGCACGTCGCCATTGGGCAGCACCTCGATCCAGCGCGGATGTTGCAGGTCGCGGGCGAAGGCATCGACGCGCAGGCCCGGCGCGGCCTTGGGCCGCTGGCCCGGCGCCCAGCCGCGGGCGGTGGGCATCTTCAGCGTCATGATGCCCTGTTTCTTCGCCTCGGGGATGGCGGGGCTTGGCCCGAACGCCGCCGTCCGCGGCGCGCCCATCCGCCGCATCAGCACCATCGCGCCGCCGATGGCGGCTGTCGCCCTGGCCAGAAGATCCATCGCTTTCCTTCCCGTCTGCGCAGGCCAAGGCTAGCCGGGATGCGCCGGGGGTCAATCCCGGAATGCGCAAGGGGATCGAATCGGCGAGGGCGGCGCTGGTGGCGCCGTCCCTGGAGTATTTGGGGAACAGAGAAGCGTTCAGCCGCGCGCGTCGCGGATCAGCGCCGCGAGATGCTCGGTCGAGGGGTCGTGGCCGGGCGCGGGCTTGCCCTGAAGCAGCGGCGCCAGCTTCAGCGCCAGTTCCTTGCCAAGCTCGACGCCCCATTGGTCGAAGCTGTTGATGCCCAGGATCACCCCCTCGGCAAAGACGCGGTGCTCGTAGAGCGCGACGATCTGGCCCAGCGTGTAGGGGTCGAGTTCGGGGATCAGCAGCGTGGTCGACGGGCGGTTGCCGGGAAAGACGCGGTGGCGGGCCTGGCGTTCCAGTTCGGCGCCGGTCAGGCCCTTGGCCTGCATCAGCGCGCGCGCCTCGTCCAGCGAGCGGCCGCGCATCAGCGCCTCGGATTGCGCCAGGCAATTGGCGATCAGCAGCAGGTGGTGATGCGCAAGCTCGGGCTCGTGGCCACGGGCGGCGAGGATGAATTCGCAGGGCACCACCGCCGTGCCCTGGTGGATCAGCTGGTAGAAGGCATGCTGGCCGTTGGTGCCCGGCTCGCCCCAGACCACCGGGCCCGAGGGCAGCACCAGGTCGCTGCCGTCCATGGCCACGCGCTTGCCGTTCGATTCCATTTCCAGCTGCTGCAGATAGGCCGGCAGCCGGGCGAGGCGGTTGTCATAGGGCAAGACGGCGCGGGTGCCGTAGCCGCAGACCTGGTGGTGCCAGATGCCGACCAGCGCCAGGATCACCGGCAGGTTCTGGGCCAGCGGCGCCTCGCGGAAATGGCGGTCCATGGCCGCGCCGCCGGCAAGGAAGCGGTCGAAGTTCTCGGGCCCGATGGCGATCATCAGCGAAAGGCCGATGGGCCCCCACATGGAATAGCGCCCGCCGACCCAATCCTCGAAGCCGAAGACGCGCGAGGGCTCGATCCCCCATTCGGCGGTGCGGTCGGTCGCCGAGGAGAGCGCGGCGAATTGCGCCGCCGGCTGCGCCACGGCCTTGGCCATCCAGTCCAGCGCCGTCCTGGCATTGGTCATGGTCTCGATGGTGGTGAAGGTCTTGGAGGCGACGATGACCAGCGTGGTCGCCGGGTCGAGCCCCTTGAGCGTATCGGCGATGTCCGCCCCGTCCACGTTCGAGACGAAATGCACCCGCGGCCCGTCATGCCAGAGCGCCAGAGCCCGCGTGGCCATGGCCGGGCCGAGGTCCGAGCCGCCGATGCCGATGTTGATGACATCGGTGATGCGGCCGCCCTGCCCGGCGAAGCTGCCGTCGCGGATGGCGCGGGCGAAATCGCACATCCGCCGATGGGTGCGGCGCAGCTCGGGCATCACGTCCCGGCCGTCCACCGCGACGCTGCCTTCGAGGTTGCGCAGCGCGGTGTGCAGCACGGCGCGGTCCTCGGTCTCGTTGATGCGCTGGCCGGCGAACATGGCCTCGCGGCGCTCGGGCACCGGCGCGGCCAGTTCCAGCAGCAGCTCGCGCGCGCCCGCGTCGATGCTGGTCTTGGACCAGTCCAGCACCAGCCCCTCGGCCTGGGTCGAGAAGGTGGCGGCGCGGGTCGGATCGGCGTCAAACAGCGCCTCGATACGTAGCGCGCCCTGGGATTTGCGGTGGTCTTGCAACCTGCTCCAGATGGTCATGTCACTCTGCCCAATGCACGGTAATGTCGCCAAGGAAGGCGCGGATCGGCGCCTCGGTCGGGTCGAGGCCCTGCGCGCGCTCGAATGCCTCGCGCTTGTCGGCCCCGGCGATCAGCAGATGGGTGTTGATCGCGCCCTTCAGCGCCGAGGCGGTCAGGGTGATCCGCGGCTCGTCCTTGACGCTGTTGATCGCCATCACCACCGGCGCGTCCGGCGCCAGCGCCAGGACGGTTTCGGAAGCCGCGGGGAACAGGCTTGCCGTATGCATGTCGGTGCCCATGCCCAGAAGCAGCACGGTCAGCGGCAGGTGCGGGGCAATCGCCTCGGCCAGCGCCGGCACCGCGTCCTCGGGGCGCTCGTCGCCGGTATAGAGGTCGATGTAATGCGCCCCCGCCGCCTTGTCCTTGAGCAGGTGGCGGCGCAGCAGCCGGCCGTTCGAGCGCAGATGCTCGCCATCCACCCAGCGCTCGTCGTTCAGCAGCACGGTGACGCGCGGCCAGTCGATCTCGCTGCCCGAGAGATAGTCGTAAAGCGGCGCCGGCGTGGTGCCGCCCGGCACGCAGAGGCTGGCGCTGTCGTTCACCCGCAAATGCTGCGACAGCTGCCCCGCCACGCGGTCCGCCAGCGACAAAAACAGCATCTCGCGGTCGGGATATTCGATGAACTCGAGCGTCATGGCCGGATCTCCCTCCAGCGGCGGTTGTCGCGATGCAGCAGGCGCAGCGCCTCTTCGGGGCCGCTGGAGCCGGCATCATAGGGCTCGGGCCGCTTCGAGCCAGATTCCCAGGCGGCGATGATCGGGTCGGTCCAGGCCCAGGCGGCCTCGACCTCGTCCCCACGCATGAACAGGGTCTGGTTGCCGCGGATCACGTCCATGATCAGCCGCTCATAGGCATCGGGCATGTCGGAGCCCTCGGCCCCCAGCGCATCGGCAAAGCTCATGTCCAGCGGCACCTGCACCAGGCGCATGCCGCCCGGCCCCGGCTCCTTGATCATCACGGTCAGGTGCATGCCTTCGTTCGGTTGCAGCTTGATGACAAGCTGGTTGGCCTTGTGCGTGCCGCCGTCGTCGAAGATCGAATGCGGCGGCTCCTTGAAGGTCACGACGATCTCGCTGGTGCGCGCGCGCAGCCGCTTGCCGGTGCGCAGGTAGAAAGGCGTGCCGGTCCAGCGCCAGTTGGCGATCCGCACCTTCAGCGCCACGAAGCTTTCGGTGCGGGACTGCGGGTTCTCGGAATCCTCCAGATAGCCGGGGCCGTCGGGGCCGGCCAGATACTGGCCGCGCACGATGTCCTGGGGCGCAAGCGGCTCCAGCGCCCGGATCACCTTGAGCTTTTCGTCGCGCACCGCATCGGGGTCGAAATGATAGGGCGGCTCCATCGCGATCAGGCACAGAAGCTGCATCAGGTGGTTCTGCACCATGTCCCGCATGGCGCCGGAATGGTCGTAATATTCGCCGCGCCCGCCGACGCCCACCGTCTCGGCCACGGTGATCTGGACATGGTCCACGTATTGCGCGTTCCACAGCGGCTCGAACAGGATGTTGGCGAAGCGCACCGCCATCAGGTTCTGGACGGTTTCCTTGCCCAGGTAATGGTCGATGCGATAGATCTGGTTCTCGTCGAAATGCCGGGCCAGCGTGGCGTTCAGCGCGCGAGCAGTGGCAAGGTCGCGGCCGAAGGGCTTTTCGACAACGATGCGGCTGTCGGCATCGGCGATGCCGTTGCCGGCCAGGCGCTCGGCGATGTCGCCGAACAGCGCCGGCGCCACCGAGAAATAGAAGGCATGGACCACGCCGGGACGCACCCGCGCCTTGAGTTCGGCCCAGCCATCGGTGCCGCGCGCGTCGATGGCGACATAGCCCAGCATGTCGAGAAAGGCCGAAAGCTGCGCCTGGTCCTGGCCGGGGCCGATGAATTCCTCGATCGCCTCGCGCATCTCGGCGCGGAAGGCTTCGTCGTCCTGGCGGGTGCGGGCGGCGCCGATGATGCGCGCGCTGGCCGGAACCTGCCCGGCCACAAAGCGGCGATACAGCCCCGGCACGATCTTGCGCCGGGCCAGGTCGCCGGTTGCACCAAAGATCACCAGGTCGAAATCCTCAACCGGAATGACGCGTGAAACCATCGCTGCCTCCTCATCGCTGCTCTGCCGATTAGCGGATGTTAGCGATAACATCAAGTCCTTCAAATCCGTCCCCTTTCAATCCTGTTCCCGCGGGGTCGCGCCATGCAACGGGAAGGGCGCGGTTTCGGTTGCATCAAGACGCGCCATCGCCTTGGCCAGGCGCGGCAGGCGGGCGCGGCGCATCAGCTCCTTGCGGGTCATGTCGCCGCCGGCGGCACGGGCGCGCGCCTCGGTCGCCTGCACGGCCGCGAGCACGGTTTCGGGGGCCCGCAGGCAGAGGTCGCGCAGAAATTCGTCGGGATGAATCGCCCGCAGCCCGACCGGGGCCAGCGCCCTGCGCGGAAAGTCGCGCAGATTGGCGGTGACGATCGCCTGTGCCCCGGCGGCCAGCGCACATTCCACCACATGCCGGTCGGCCGGATCGGGCAGGTCCAGCCCGAAGATCTCCTGCCCCGGCTCGACCAGCGCCTGCGGAAAGCGCGATTCCAGCAGCGCGATCTCGACCCCGGCCTCGACGCCCTGGCGGGTTGCGGCATGGCGCCATTCGTCCAGGATGCGGCGCGACCAGAGCGGCTGGAACAGCCCCGCCGCCGCCGTGTCGGCCAGGATCTCCCGCAGCACGGTCGGAAACAGCACGCAGGCGTCCAGGACTGCCTTCATCCGTCCAGCCGGAAGAACAGCGCCTTGAGATAGCCGGTCTCGGCCAATTGCGGCAGCGTGGGGTGGTCCGGGCCGGCCTGTCCGGTATGCAGAAGCTGCATCCGCCGCCCGCCGCGGCCGATGCCGCGGGCGCTGGCATTGCGAAAGGCGTTGAGATCGGCGGCATGGCTGCAGGAACACAGCCCCAGATAGCCGCCCGGCGCGACCAGGGGCGCGGCCAGCTTCGCCACCCGCTCATAGGCACGCAAGCCCGCCTCCAGCGCCGGTTTCGAGGGCGCGAAGGCCGGCGGGTCGCAGATCACCAGATCGAACTGCGCGCCCTCGGCAGCCAGCGCCTCCATCTGCTCGAAGGCGTCGCCCTGGCGGATGGTCAGCCGCGATTCGGCGCCCATGGCGCGCGCGCCGCCCCGTGCCAGCTCCAGCGCGGCGGCCGAGCCGTCGACGCAGGTGGCATGGGTGGCGCCGGCCGCCAGGGCGGCAAGGCCGAAGCCGCCGACATGCGAGAACACGTCCAGCACGCGCTGGCCCTGGGCCAGCCGCTGCGCAAAGGCATGGTTCGGGCGTTGGTCATAGAACAGGCCGGTCTTCTGCCCCTGCGTCAGGTCGGCCAGGTAGATCGCGCCGTTCATCGGCACCTCGACCGGGCCGTCGACGGCGCCCGACAGGATCTCGGTCCGCTCGTCCAGCCCCTCCAGCGCCCGCGCCCGGCCCTGCCCGTTCAGGATCACCGTCGCGACGCCCGCGACCTCGCGCAGCGCCGCGGCGATCTCCCCGACCATGCGCTCGGCCCAGGCGGCATTGGGCTGGATCACCGCGGCATCGCCAAAACGGTCGATGATGGTGCCGGGCAGCCCGTCGGCCTCGGCATGGACCAGCCGGTAAAAGGGCCGGTCGAACAGCCGCGCCCGCAGCGCCAGCGCCCGGTCCAGCCGCGCCGCGATCCAGTCGCGGGTGATCCGCGCCTGCGGGTCGGGGTCCATCACGCGGGCGATGATCCGCGAATCGGGGTTGACCGTGACCAGCCCCAGGGGGCGGCGCTCGGCATCCTCCAGCACGGCGAAGCTGCCCCGCGGGATCGCCCGCGTGCGCCGGTCCGTCACCAGCTCGTCGGCAAAGACCCAGGGAAAGCCGTGGCGGATCGCCTGGGGCTTGGATTTCGGGCGCAGTCGGATGATGGGCAGATCGGCGGTCATGGCGGCCTCGTGCAAAACGGCGCAGGATTGCCACGCCGCGCGGCCGCGGGCAAGAGCCGGCCGGTTGCCTTGTTAACGCTAACGGCTTACATTGGCGCCAAAGGAGATGCCAGCCATGACCCTGCACGCCACCATCGACCGGGTGACCGACCGTATCCGCGAGCGTTCGATCCATAGCCGCAGCGCCTATCTGGCCAAGATCGCCCGCGCCGCCGAGGAAGGGCCGCGCCGCGCCCACCTGTCCTGCGGCAACCAGGCCCATGCCTATGCCGCCATGCCCGACAAGCAGGACTTCGCCGAAACGCGCAAGCCCAACATCGGCATCGTCACCGCCTATAACGACATGCTTTCGGCCCACCAGCCCTATGAGCGTTATCCCGACCTGATCCGCCAGGCCGCCCATGCCGCGGGTGCCACGGCCCAGGTCGCGGGCGGGGTTCCGGCCATGTGCGACGGGGTGACGCAAGGCCGGCCGGGGATGGAGCTGTCGCTGTTCTCGCGCGATGTGATCGCGCTGGCTTCGGGCGTGGCGCTGACGCATGACACCTTCGACGCGGCGCTTTACCTGGGCGTCTGCGACAAGATCGTGCCGGGGCTGATCATCGCCGCCGCCACCTTCGGCCATATCCCCGCCGTCTTCGTGCCGGCCGGCCCCATGCCCTCGGGCCTGCCCAACGACGAGAAATCCAAGGTCCGCCAGCAATTCGCCACCGGCGAGGTCGGCCGCGAGGCGCTGATGGCGGCCGAGATGGCCAGCTATCACGCGCCGGGCACCTGCACCTTCTACGGCACGGCGAACACCAACCAGATGCTGATGGAGTTCATGGGCCTGCATCTGCCGGGCTCCAGCTTCGTCAATCCGAACACGCCCCTGCGCGATGCCCTGACCAGCGCCGCCGTGCAGCGCGCGGCCTCGATCACCCGGCTGGGCAACGACTACCTGCCTGCGGGCGAGGTGCTGGACGAACGCGCCTTCGTCAACGGCATCGTCGGGCTGATGGCGACCGGCGGCTCGACCAACCTGGTGCTGCACCTGCCGGCGATGGCGCGGGCGGCCGGCGTGATCCTGGACCTCGAGGATTTCCACGACCTGTCCGAGACCGTGCCGCTGATGGCCCGCGTCTATCCCAACGGCCTGGCCGACGTGAACCATTTCCATGCCGCGGGCGGCCTTGGCTTCATGATCGGCCAGCTGCTGGAGGCGGGGCTGCTGCACGAGGACGTGCGCACCATCGCCGGCGGCGGGCTGGGGCAATATGCGCAGGAACCCCGCCTCAAGGACGGCCGGATCGAATGGGTCGGCGGCGCGCGCGAGACGCTGAACGACAAGATCCTGCGCCCGGCCACCGATCCCTTTGCCGCGACCGGCGGGCTGAAGCAGCTGTCGGGCAACCTGGGCCGCGGCGTCATCAAGGTCTCGGCCGTGGCGCCAGAACGCCATGTCATCGAAGCCCCCGCGCGCGTCTTTGCCGACCAGGAAGAGGTGAAGGCCGCCTTCAAGCGCGGCGAGTTCACCGAGGACGTGGTGGTCGTCGTCCGCTTCCAGGGCCCCCGCGCCAATGGCATGCCCGAGCTGCATTCGCTGACCCCCACCCTTGCCGTGCTGCAAGATCGCGGGCTGCGGGTGGCGCTGGTCACGGATGGCCGCATGTCCGGCGCCTCGGGCAAGGTTCCCGCGGCGATCCACATCTCGCCCGAGGCGGCCGATGGCGGGCCGCTGGCGCGGCTGCGCGACGGCGATCCCGTCCGGCTCAACGCGGTGGCCGGCACGCTGACCTGCCTTGCCCCCGGCTTCGAGGACCGGCCGGCGGCCATGCATGACCCCTCGCATTCGGCCGAAGGGCTGGGGCGCGAGCTTTTCGCCGCCTTCCGCCGCAATGTCGGCCCCGCCACCGAGGGCGCGGCGGTCGTCGTCTGACCGCCCCCCTGCGAGACACCCGCCGCGCGGCATCCGTCAATGGTCGCGCCGCGCCGGGACGCACAGGGCGATGCCGGTCCCCGACCGGCCGCATCGGCCCGTCCGCGACCGCGGCTCGGCCAGCCGGCGCGGCGGCAGGCGAAGGATCTGTGCCATGCCCGCGATCCGCGGCAGGTCCGGGTGCTGCGGCCCCGCCTCGTCCGCCGCTTCCCGCAGGAACAGCACGGTCAGGCAGACCCGGCCCCCCTCGTCGCGAATCGGGCAGATGCGGGCATCGACCCGGAAGCGCCGCCCCGACTTGGCCACCTGCGCCAGGTCGTGCAGCCGCGCCTCGCGCCCGTCCGGCGTCTCGAGCATGCGCCACAGCCGGTCCGGCACCTTGTCCACGGGATCCAGAAGCATCACCACCGGCCGGCCGATCAACTCCTCGCGCCGATAGCCGCACATGCCCAGGTAGCTTTGGTTCACCGCGACGATATGCCCGGCAAGGTCGAGGATCAGCACCGCGCGATGCGAGCCCATCGCCCGCATGGCCCATTCAAGATCGTGGTGAAGCCGCTGGATTTCGGTCATCCGGGAAACCTCCTGCAAGGGATTTCCGGCAGCATTGCGCCAATAGGCTAAGATTCCGTTAGCGCGCGGAAGTTTTCTTCAGCCTTCGGTCGGCGGGCCGAAACGCTCGATCATCCGCTTGCGGATCTGGTCGCGCACGGTGCGGTAAAGCGCCAGCTTGGCCTCGCGCCCCTCGGCCAGGCCGCTGGGGTCCATGATCGGCCAATACTCCACGTCCAGATGCGAAACCCGCGTCAGTTCAAGGGCTTGCCTCTGGCTGGCCGGCGAAAGGGCGATCACCAGATCAAAGCTGGTCAGGTCGTCGCCCCAGGCCTTCATCTCTTCGAAGGACCGGGCGCGATGGGTCGAAAGCTCGACCCCGATCTCCTTGCAGACGGCGATGGCGAAGCCGTCGATCTCCATGTCGTTCTTGACCCCGGCCGACTGCACATAGGCGGCGCGGCCGTAGAATTTCTTCATCATCCCCTCGGCCATGGGGGAGCGGATGGCGTTGTGGTCGCAGCAAAACAGCACCGAATGGGGAATCGGTCCGACCACGAATCACCCCGGAACGAGCGCGCAGATCAGGGTGAACAGGCGCCGCGCCGTGTCTATGTCGACCTCGGCCTTGCCCTCCAGCCGCTCTTGCAGGGTGCGGGCGCCCTCGTTGTGGATGCCGCGCCGGGCCATGTCGATCGCCTCGATCTGCGCCGGCGGCAGGCGCTTGACCGCGTCGAAATAGCTGGTGCAGATCTGGAAGTAATCCTTGACCGTCTGCCGGAACGGACCCAGCGACAGGTGGAACTCGGCCACCTTGTCCCCCGCTTCGGTGGCGATGTCGAAGACCAGGCGGCGTTCGCGCACCGCCAGCGCCAGGGCATAGGGGCCGGCGGGAACCTCCTGCCCCTCGCGGCCGGGCAGGATGAAGCTGTTGTCCTCGAGCAGGTCGAAGACCGCGACGCGGCGGTCCTGCTCGATCTCGGGCGTGGGCGGCGGCAGGGCGCTGTCGTCGATGTCGATCCGGCACAGCCGGTTCGTGGACTGGCTCATGGCTGCCCCCCGTTCAGAACCGCCAGCCGCGCCGAGACCGAGCGGCCATGCGCCGAAAGCCCCTCGGATTCGGCCAGCCGCACCGCGGCCGGGCCGATCGCCCCTAGCGCCTGGGGCGAGAGCCGGGCGATGGTGCTGCGCTTGAGGAAATCCATCACCGACAGGCCCGACGAGAACCGCGCCGAGCGCGCCGTCGGCAGGACATGGTTGGGACCGCTGACATAATCGCCCACCGCCTCGGGCGTCCAGCCGCCCAGGAAGATCGCCCCGGCATGGCGGGTCTTTTCCGCCAGCGCCTCGGGATCGTCGACGCAAAGCTCCAGGTGCTCGGGGGCGAGCCGGTCCGAAAGCGCCGCCGCCTCGTCGAGGTCGCGCGTCACGATCACCGTGCCATAATCGCGCCAGCTGGCGCCCGCCACCTCGGCGCGCGGCAGGGCCGGCAGGATGCGCTCGACCTCGGCCACCACGGCGCGGGCCAGGGATTCGTCGGGAGTGACCAGGATCGACTGGGCATCGGCATCATGCTCGGCCTGGGCCAACAGGTCCAGCGCCAGCCATTCGGGGTTCTGCGCGCCCTGGGCGATGATCAGCACCTCCGAAGGGCCGGCGATCATGTCGATGCCGACACGGCCGAAAACCTGCCGCTTGGCTGCCGCGACATAGGCATTGCCGGGGCCGGTGATCTTGTCCACCGGCCGGATGGTCCGGGTGCCATAGGCCATGGCGGCGATCGCCTGCGCCCCGCCGATGCGATAGATCTCGTCCACCCCGGCCAGTTCGGCCGCCAGCAGCACCAGCGGGTTCACCACGCCGCCGGGCGTCGGCACGCAGACCACCAGCCGCTCGACCCCCGCCACCCGCGCGGGAATGGCATTCATCAGCACCGACGAGGGATAGCTCGCCTGCCCGCCCGGCACATAGAGCCCCGCGGCCGCGACCGGCGTCCAGCGCCAGCCCAGGGTCGCGCCCTCGGGATCGGTCCAGCTGAGATCGTCGGGCATCTGCCGGGCATGATAGGCGCGGATGCGGCTTGCAGCCATGGCCAGGGCGGCGCGATCCTCGGCCGAGACCTTCGCGGTCTGCGCGGCGATCTCCTCGCGCGAGAAGGCCAGCGTTTCCGGCGTCAGCGCCAGGCGGTCGAAACGCCCGGTCAACTCGACCAGCGCATCATCGCCCCGGCTGCGCACATCGGCGATGATCGCCGCCACCGCATCGTTCACATCGGCCGCATCCTCGCGCTTCATCGAAAGAAGCGCGGCGAAGCGTTCGGCGAAATCGGGCTGGGCGGTCGAAAGGTGGATGGGCATGGCTCGAGCCTTCAATGACCCGCCCTTGTTAGCCGCTGCGGGCAAGGGGCTCAAGCGGCTATGGCAGCGCTGAACCTGCCGGTTCAGCGCGGGATGCAAGGCCGGATTCGAGTATTTGTGGAACAGAGAAGCGCTCGTCTTCTTCGTTCCCCAAATACCCATCCGGCCGCGAAACCGGCGTACGCGCACCCTGAAGTGCGCGGCGGATCAAGTGTCGGAATGCTGGGGCGCGCGGCGCGAGGGGGCGACATAGGGCCGCGTCACGTCGCGCAGCTCGACGTTCAGGCATTCCGCGTCGATGGCCAGCGTGCCGTCGCCGGCGAACTCCAGCAGCAGACGGCCGGTGCCATCCTCGCCCGCCTGCCATGTCAGGGCCAGCAGTTCCAGGACCAGATCCTTGTCCTTGCGGTCGATGCCGTCGCTCAGCACCCGCTGCACGTCCGAGATCAGCAGCACGGAGCGCACCCGCTCATAGGGGCGGCCGTCGCGGCGCGCGAGTTCGGCATCCTCCCAGCGAAAGCGGTTCAGGAGCAGCGCCAGCTGGCGGTGGCGGCTGTCATAGGCGATCTCGGTCACCGGCAGGATCGCATCCTGCGTAAGCGTCGAGATCACGGTCAGGTCGTCGGCATCGCCGGCCAGCAGCACCAGCGGCGCGGGATCGGCATCGGTGAAACGGGCGTCAGCCATCGGCGGGGGTCTCCTTGATGCGTTCGATATCGGCACCGACGCCGCGCAGCTTGCGCACCACCTTCTCATAGCCGCGATCCAGGTGATAGACGCGGCTGATGATGGTTTCGCCCTCGGCGGCGAGCCCGGCGAGGATCAGGCTGACCGAGGCGCGCAGGTCGGTGGCCATCACCGGGGCGCCGCGCAGCTTTTCGACGCCGTGGACGGTGGCGTGGCCGCCGTGAACCTCGATCCGGGCGCCCATGCGCGCCAGTTCCGGGGCATGCATGAAGCGGTTCTCGAAGATCCGCTCCTCCAGGACCGACGTGCCCTCGGCGGTGCAGAGCAGCGCCATCATCTGCGCCTGAAGGTCGGTCGGGAAGCCGGGGAAGGGTTCGGTCACCACGTCGACCGCGCGGATCCGGCCGTTCTTGCGCGCGACCTTCAGCCCGCGCCCGGTTTCGACCACCTCGATGCCGGCCTCGTCCAGCTTTTCGCAGAAGGCGGCGACCAGGTCGATGCGGCCGCCCAGGCATTCGACCTCGCCGCCGCAGATCGCCGGGGCCAGCATGTAGGTGCCCAGCTCGATCCGGTCCGTCACCACCGGATGCGTGGCGCCGCCCAGTGCCTGCACGCCCTCGACGGTGATGGTCGAGGTGCCTTCACCCTCGATCTGCGCGCCCATGCGGCGCAGGCATTCGGCCAGGTCCACGATCTCGGGCTCGCGCGCGGCGTTGTTGAGCACGGTCGTGCCCCGCGCCAGCGTCGCCGCCATCAGCGCGTTCTCGGTCGCCCCGACCGAGACCAGCGGAAAGTCGATCACCGCGCCCCTGAGGCCGCCCGAGGGCGCCTTGGCATGGACATAGCCCTCGCGCAGGTCGAGTTCCGCCCCCATCGCCTCGAGCGCGCGCAGGTGCAGGTCCACCGGCCGGGCGCCGATGGCGCAGCCGCCGGGCAGGGACACGACGGCATGGCCGTCGCGCGCCAGCATCGGCCCCAGCACCAGGATCGAGGCGCGCATCTTGCGCACGATGTCGTAATCGGCCCGGTGGCTGGTCAGGTCGTGGCTCGACAGCGCCAGCACCTGCCCGTCCTGGAGGCTGGCGACCTCGGCCCCCAGCGATTGCAGGAGCGCGGTCATGGTGCGGATGTCCGAGAGCCGCGGCGCATTGGTCAGCGTCAGCGGCTGGTCGGTCAGCAGGGTCGCCGGCATCAGCGCCAGGCAGGCGTTCTTGGCGCCGGCGATCGGGATCTCGCCCTTGAGCGGCCCGTTCCCCCTTACAATGATCTGGTCCATCTATTCCTCGTTCGTGGGCGCTTGCCGGCTTGGCGGCATCCCTGGCCCATGCTGCTCGTTCGTCGTTTCCGCCGATGTCCCGGCCCGCGCGCGCCCCTGCGCCTTGCGCCGCGCGAGATTGGCCCGCAACGCGGCCTTGAGCCGCGCTTCGCGTGTATCGTCCTGGGGATCGCGGGGTGTTCTTGTCATGCCTTTCTGTTAGCGTCCTTGCCGGCTTGCGTCCAGCGGCGGCGCCCTGGCCGCGCGGCGATCGGCAACGATCGGCGAAATGCATTTTTCCCGATCTTCCCCCTTGCACGCCCGGCACAGTCGGTCTAAAGCCCCGTCCACGGCGCTGCGGTAGCTCAGTGGTAGAGCACTCCCTTGGTAAGGGAGAGGTCGAGAGTTCAATCCTCTCTCGCAGCACCATCCCATCCCTTCACATCTTGGCCTGCAGACCCTGGGACTTCCTGCATTGCAGCGGCTGGCCGGTGCAGTTGATGCGTGCCGGGGCGCAGTTTTCGGATTAGCCGTGCAAGCCTGCCGACCCTGTCGCAGCTGCCGACGGGCGGCCCGGAAACGCAAGCGGTGCCCGCTCGCAGGCCCGTTTCCGAGCCGGTTCCGGGGCAGGAAGCCCCCGGCCCTCTGCCACGATCTCCTCGACGGAAAAGCGCCGCGATTTCCGGCGTGTCCTGTGGGTTACGCAGCCCCTTGAAGACGGCCGCCTCGCCCTTGCGCGACCTTGTGGCGGCGAGGTCGCGGGGATGCTGTTCCCGCCCCTGAGCCCTGTCCGTCGCGTCGGCGGCAGGGCGGATGGTCCGGCGAGAAGCCCGGAGGCGTCCGCCCCGCCCTACTGCTTGCGTTCCCAGCGGCCGCCGGCCTCGGACCAGTATTCCGCGGCGACATCCTCGGCCTTCAGCGCCCGCCATTGCGTCCGGGCGCGCTCCAGCGCCTCTGCGTCATTGCCGTCGAAGACGATGCAGGCGCGTTCCAGCGCCAGGCATTCGGCACCCGACACCCCGGCCCCGTCCAGCGCGATCAGGCAGCGCGGGTCATTGGCGGCCGCCTGGCCCTCGACGGTCAGCAGCACCGGCTGGCGGGCGTCATGCGGCCCGCCGGCCAGGCCATGCGGCAGGAAGCCCTCGCCCAGCCACAGCCGTTCGTCCAGGGCCACCTGCCGCGCCCGGTCCCTGCCCCGCAGCTCGACCCGCCAGCCCGCCTGCAGGCTCTTGCCGATCAGCATCGGCAAGAGCTGCACCGGGCCCGAGCGGGTCAGGTGATAGAACAGGGCCGAGCCCATCAGCCCCGCCTTTCGAAACGGTCGCGCACCAGCCGGTCCAGCGTCATCACCCCCCAGCCGGATGCGCCCTTGGGCGCAAGCCCGGTCTCGGCGGGCGGCAGCGCCACCCCGGCAATGTCCAGATGCACCCAGGGCAGGCCCTCGCCCACGAAACGCTGCAGGAACTGCGCCGCGGTGATCGAGCCGGCCGCGCGACCGCCGGTGTTCTTGATGTCGGCCAGGCGCGAATCGATCAGCTTGTCATAGGCCGGGCCCAGCGGCAGGCGCCAGGCGCCCTCCCCCTCGGCCTTGGCGGCGTCCAGCACCGCAGTGGCGAAGGCGTCGTCGTTGGAAAACACGCCGGCATTCTCATGCCCCAGCGCGATGATGACGGCGCCGGTCAGCGTCGCCAGGTCGACCAGGGCGGCGGGCTTGAAGCGTTGCTGCGCATACCAAAGCACATCGGCCAGCACGAGCCGGCCCTCGGCATCGGTGTTGATCACCTCGATCGTGTCGCCCTTCATCGAGCGGACGATGTCGCCCGGACGCTGGGCGCGCCCGTCGGGCATGTTCTCGACCAGGCCGACCAGGCCCACGACATTGGCCTTGGCCCGGCGCAGCGCCAGCACCCGCATGACGCCGGCAACCACGCCCGCGCCGCCCATGTCCATGGTCATCTCTTCCATGCCGGCGGCGGGCTTGATCGAGATGCCGCCGGTGTCGAAGACCACGCCCTTGCCGACCAGCGCCAGCGGCGCGGCATCGCCGCCGCCGTTCCAGCGCATGACCACGACCTTGGACGGGCTTTCGGAACCCTGCCCCACGGCCAGCAGCGCGCGCATCCCCAGCTTGGCCAGCTCGTCCTCTTCCAGCACCTCGACCTCGAGGCCCAGCTCGCGCATGGCCAGCAGCCGGTCGGCGAAATCGCCGGTGGTCAGGACGTTGGCGGGCTCGTTCACCAGGTCGCGGGTGAAGAACACCCCCTCGGCCAGGGCGGCGCCATCGGCCGCGGCACGCGCCAGCGCCTCGGGGTTCTGGTGCATGAAGATCACCCGGCCGCGCGGCGTGGCGCCCTGGGTCGGCTCGGATGCCGGATCGTCGGTGCCTGCCGCATCGGACAGCCGCGCATCCTGGGGCGCGCCGGTGCGGCTGGTGGTCGCGGCGGGCTCGGCCGGGGCCTCTCCCTCGGCGGCAGCGCCATTGCCGGATTTCTTCGTCTTGTAGGCCGAGAAGTCATAGGCCCGCAGCGCCAGCCCCAGCGCCACCTCGGCCGCGCGCGCCTGGTTGCCGGCCAGCACCAGCGTCTCGGCCTTGCCCAGCTTGGCGCCGATGCTGGCGCCCGCCGCCCGCGCCGTCGCCACGTCGGCATCGGCCGGCAACAGCACGAGCTGCAGCGATTCGGCCTTCAGCCCAGCGGGAAAGGCCAGTTCCAGCGCCTTGCCGGGCTTGACCGCCTTCCATGCCTCCGAGGCGAAGGCGCGCCCCAGCGCCTCGCGCGTGGCGCGCGGCAGTCCGGCGGGCAACCGCCCCGCCTTGGGCACCAGGATGGCGACGCGGCCGGGCCGCTCGGCCAGCCCCGCGACATCCGTCGCCGTAAAGGAAATTTCGACCGGATGAGTCATGGTCCCGCCCCTCGCGTTGCTCTGTCTTGGCGGAAACTAGTCACGCCCGCGCGGCTTGACCAGAGCCGGGGCTTTCCCAACCGCCGCGCAGCGGCTAATCAGGCGGGGTCCGAGCCCGCGAAAGCCCCCATGCCCCGCATCGACCGCTACATCCTGTCGCAACTGCTGACCCTGTTCGGGTTCTTCGCGCTGGTGCTGGTCTCGGTCTATTGGATCAACCGCGCCGTCTCGCTGTTCGAGCAGCTGATCTCGGACGGGCAGACGGCGCTGGTGGTGCTGGAGTTCACCGCGCTGACCCTGCCGCTGGTGATCTCGGTCGTGCTGCCGATCGCGGCCTTCGCGGCCAGCGCCTATGGCACCAACCGGCTGGCCTCGGAATCCGAGCTGGTGGCGATGCAGGCGACGGGCATGTCGCCCTGGCGGCTGGCGCGGCCGGTGCTGGTCTTTGGCGTGCTGGTCGGGCTGATGGTGGCGCTGCTGGTCCATGCCGTGGTGCCGATGGCGCGCGGACGGCTGGCCGACCGCCAGGCCGAGATCGCGCAGAACGTCACCGCGCAATTCCTGCGCGCCGGCGCCTTCCAGTATCCGGTGCAGGGGGTCACGCTTTACATCCGCGACATCGCGGCGGACGGGCGTCTGGTGGACTTCTTCCTCGAGGACGCCCGCGACCCGGGCAGCCAGACCACCTATACCGCGGCCGAGGCGCTGCTGGTCAGGACCGACGAGGGGCCGCGGCTGGTGATGATGCAGGGCATGGTGCAGGACCTGCGCCACGCCGGCGACCGGCAAAGCCTGTCGGTGACGCGGTTCTCCGAACTGGCCTATGACCTCGGCACGCTGATCGACACGGGCGCCAGCCGCAAGCGCGACCTGCGCGCCTATTCGACGCCGCGGCTGCTGGATCCCGACCCCGAGCTGCTGGCCGCGACCGGCGCCACCCCCGACCGCGCCCTGGCCGAGGCGCATGAACGGCTGGCCAAGCCCTTCCAGGCGCCGGTGGCGGCGCTGCTGGGCTTTGGCATGCTGCTGCTGGGCGGCTTCAGCCGCTTCGGCGTCTGGCGGCAGGTGATCTGGGCGGTGGTGGCGCTGATCGTGGTGCAGTTCCTCAGCACGGCGGCCGAGAACCAGGTCGCCGGCAACGCCGCGCGCTGGCCGCTGATCTATGTCTCGCCCCTGGTCGGCGCGGCGATCTGCGCCGCGGTGCTGTGGCTTGCCGCCCGGCCGCGGCGGCTGCGCGGCGCCGCCAAGGCGACCGCGGCAAAAGGGGGCGCGGCATGATCCTGTCCACCTATGTCGCGCGGCGCTTCCTGCGCATGCTGGTGATGATCGCGGCGATCTTCGGCGCCATCCTGTTCCTGATCGACGTGGTCGAGCAGATCCGCCGCTTCTCGGACGAGAATATCGGGCTTTCCGGCGCGGCGGGCCTGTCGCTGCTGAACATCACCGCCAGCTTCTATTCCATCCTGCCGCTGATCACGGTGCTGGCGGGGATCGCGCTGTTCCTGGGCCTGTCGCGCAGCTCGGAACTGGTGGCGATCCGCGCCTCGGGGCGTTCGGGCATCCGGGTGCTTTGCGCCCCGGCGATCACGGCGGCGCTGGCTGGGATGCTGGCGGTCGCGGTGCTGAACCCGATGGTGGCGGCGACGACCAAGCGCTATGACGACGCGGTCGCGCAGATGCGCAGCGGCGGCGGCCAGACCGTCAGCGTCGGCGACAATGCGGTCTGGCTGCGCCAGGCCCTGCCCGAGCTGGACGCGAACGGGGCCGAGACCGCGGGCCAGGTCGTCATCCGCGCCAGCCGCGCCAGCCCCGATGCCACGACGCTGTATGACGCAACCTTCATGGTGTATTCGCCCGAGACCGGGCCGACCCGCCGTATCGACGCCGCCACCGCGCGGCTGACCCAGGGCGCATGGGAGCTGACGGACACCAAGGAATGGCCGCTGACCCAGCCCAACCCCGAGGCCATGGCCCGCACCGCGCCGCGGCTGGAGCTGCCGACCGACCTGACCGCCGCCCGCATCCGCGACAGTTTCGGCCGGCCCGAGGCGATCCCGGTCTGGCAGTTGCCGACCTTTATCCAGGGGCTGGAGCGGGCGGGCTTTTCCGCCCAGCGCCACAAGGTCTGGTTCCAGATGGAACTGGCCCGGCCGCTGCTGATGGCGGCCATGATCGCCATCGCGGCGGTGTTCACCATGCGCCACATGCGCGGGCGCCGGATGGGGCTTCTGGTGCTGGGCGCCTTCGGCTGCGGCATCGCGCTGTTCTTCCTGCGCAACCTGGCGCAGGTGCTGGGCGACAACGGCGGCATCCCGCCGGCGCTGGCCGGCTGGGCGCCGCCCGTCGTGGCGCTGCTTTTCGCCCTCGGGGCACTCTTGCGGCTGGAGGACGGTTGATGGCGCGCAGGCACAAGGGACGCAAGACTGCGAAAACGGCGCGCGCGGCGCTGCTGGCGGCCATGCTGCCCGGCATGGCGCTGGGGCAAAGCCTGACGCCCGAGGGCCAGACCCTGCCGGTCTATGACCAGCCCGAAGAGGTGCCGCAGGGCCCCGCCGGCCCGGCGCTGGCCCCGACCGAAAGCCCCGATGACAGCGCCCGCTTCGCCGACGGCACCGAGGCGTCGCAGACGCCCCGCGTCGCCGCCCGGTCCGGCGGCCTGCGCATCACCGGCAGCGAGGCCGAGGGCACCGGCAGCCCGGCCACGCTGCTGGCCGACCAGGTCACGCTGGGCGCGGACAACCGGCTGACCGCCTCGGGCGGGGTGGTGATCTGGTATCGCGGCGCGCGGCTGGTGGCCTCGCGCGTGGTCTATGACAACGAAACCGGCGCGGCGTTGATCGAGGGGCCGATCCACCTGACCGAACCGGCCCGCGCCGGCACGCCCCAGGAAACCATCCTGATCGCCGACAGCGCCCAGCTGGACCCGAACATGCAGGACGGCATCCTGCGCGGCGCCCGGCTGGTGCTGGCGCGCGAGATGCAGATGGCCGCGCGCGAGATGCGCCGCAGCGAGAACGGCGCCGTCACCCGGCTGGACAATGTCGTCGCCTCCAGCTGCCAGATCTGCGCCGAGAACCCGATCCCGCTGTGGGAAATCCGCGCCCAGGCCATCACCCATGATGCGCGCACGAACAAGCTGCATTTCGACCGCCCGCAGCTGCGCGCGCTTGGCCTGCCCATCGCCAGCCTGCCCTGGCTGACCGCGCCCGATCCCAGCGTCGAGCGCATGACCGGATTCCTGCGGCCGCAGTTCCGCACCACCTCGGGGCTGGGGTTCGGCATCAAGCTGCCCTATTTCGTCACGCTGGGCGATCATGCGGACATCACGCTGACGCCCTATGTCGCCGTTTCGCGCACCCGCACGCTGGAGCTGCGCTATCGCCAGGCCTTCAGCAACGGCGCGATGGAATGGAACGGCGCCATCTCGCGCGACAGCATCGAGCAGGGTCGCACCCGCGGCTATCTGTTCGGCGGCGCGCGGTTCGAGCTGCCGCGCGGCTACATGCTGGGCTTGCAGATCCAGATGGCCAGCAACCGCGCCTATCTGCTGGATTACGACATCTCCAGCGCCGACCGGCTGTGGAGCGGGCTGACGCTGGACCGCGTGCGCCGCGACCGCATGATGATGGCGCGGATCGGCAATTACGAATCGCTGCGCGAGGACGAGGCCGATGAGTTCACCCCCTCGGTCGTCGCCGATGCGCTGTGGAAGCGGCGCTGGACGCCCGGCCGGATCGGCGGCATCGCCAGCCTGGAATGGTCGCTGCACGCCCACCGCCGCTCGTCCTCGCTGGATCGCGACGGCCGCGACATGGCGCGCGGCTCGGTCGCGCTGGACTGGTATCGCAGCGCGATCCTGCCTGGCGGGCTGGTCGGCACGGTCGAGACCCGGCTGGACGCCGATTTCTACCGCATCAACCAGGACAGCGATTATGACGACTGGGTGGTGCGGGCCGATCCGGTGCTGGCGGCCGAGCTGCGCTGGCCCTTCGCCCGCCATTCCGGCGGCGTCACCCATATCGTCGAGCCGGTGGCGCAGCTGGTCTGGTCGCCCGAACGCGACGCCGAGGACAAGGTGCCGAACGAGGACAGCCAGCTGATCGAATTCGACGAGGGCAACCTGTTCGCGCTGAACCGCTTTCCGGGCTGGGATGCGCGCGAATCGGGCTGGCGCGCCAACCTGGGCATCGGCTGGACCCGGATCGACCCGGCCGGCTGGTCCATCGGCCTGACCGCCGGGCGCGTCTTTCGCGACGAGGCCGACGCGGCCTTCGAAAGCGGCGCCACCGATCCGGGGTTCTGGGACGGCGGCCCCTTGGGCGGCAAGCGCTCGGACTGGCTGCTGGCGGCGCATTACTCGGGGTCGAACGGGCTTGCCATCGCCAACCGCGCGCTGTTCGACGACGGTTTCTCGATCAGCCGCAACGAGCTGCGGCTGGGCTGGTTCAGGCCGGGACTGCAGGTCTCGGCCGGCTATCTCTGGCTTGATTCGGATGAAGGCGAAAGCCGCGACAAGGATGTGTCGGAACTGACCATGGCCGGGGGCTGGCAGGTCGCGCCCGGCTGGTGGGCCACGACCGAGACGCGGTATGACTTCACCGCCGATCGCGCGCAAAAGGCGCAGCTGGGCCTGGAATACCGCAACGAATGCATAACCGTCGAAATGTCGGTCGA
The DNA here is from genome assembly GCF_006386455.1 of Paracoccus sp. FO-3. NCBI lineage: Bacteria > Pseudomonadati > Pseudomonadota > Alphaproteobacteria > Rhodobacterales > Paracoccaceae > Paracoccus > Paracoccus sp. FO-3. The sequence continues at coordinate 22,523 of NZ_VCBQ01000020.1, forward strand.
GCGGCGCTTTACCTCATCGGAAGAGGTGCGGCCGGACACCCGGCTGGACCTGGGCATCCGGCTGGGCGGCTTCGGCCAGCAAAAGCCCGGTCCGGGAACGGTGGCGCGCCGCGCCTGCCTGCGCTAATGTCCGGCGAAACCATGCGGCGAGGGAGCTGATGCGGCGAATTCTTCTGGGGGCGGCCATGGCCGCGATGCTGGCAGCAGGCGGGGTGGCCCCGGCCTTTGCGCAGGGCAATCCGTTCCAGCCGCTGGTCTATGTCAACGATTCGGCCGTCACCCGCTATGAGCTGGAACAGCGCATCCGCTTCCTGCAGATCCTGCGCGCGCCCGATGCCGACCGCGCCTCGGCCGAGCAGGCGCTGATCGACGACCGGCTGCGCCTGTTTGCCGCGAACCAGATGGGCATCACCGCCAGCGACGCCCAGATCGACGCCGGCCTGGCCGAGTTCGCCGGCCGCGCCAATCTTGGCGTCGAGGAATTCACCCGCGCCCTGGCCCAGGCCGGGGTCGAACAGCAGACCTTCCGCGATTTCGTCGCCGCCGGCATTGTCTGGCGCGAGGTGGTGCGCCAGCGCCTGGTGCCGCAGGTCCAGGTCAGCGACGCCGAGCTGGACCAGGAAATGCAGCGCCTGATCGAGACGCCGCGCATCACCCATGTCGCGCTGTCCGAACTGATCATCCCCGCGCCGCCCGGCCAGGAGGCGCAGGCCATGGGCCTGGCGGAATCGCTGGTGCAGAGCGTGCGCTCGGAGGCGGATTTCGCCGCGGCGGCGCGGCAGCATTCCGCGACGCCCTCGGCCGAGGAAAGCGGGCGGCTGCCCTGGATGCCGCTGGAGAACCTGCCGCCCTCGCTGCGGCCGATCATCCTGTCGATGAAGCCCGGCCAGATCAGCCAGCCCCTGACCGTCGAGGGCGCGGTGGTGCTGTTCTTCCTGCGCGACAGCCGCGGCGCGCTGCGTCCCGGCGCCAGGGAACAGGTGCTGGACTACGTGCGCTTCCGGCTGGCCAGCCTGGCCGAGGCGAACCGGATCGCGGCGCTTTCCGACAGCTGCGCCGATCTTTTCGTCCATGCCCGCGGCCTGCCGCCCGAGCAGATCCAGCGCCAGACCCTGCCGCAAGGCCAGATCCCGGCCGCCGAGGCGCTGCGGCTGGCGGTGCTGGACGACAATGAGACCTCGGTGGTCAGCCAGGGCGGCGCGGCCGAATTGCTGATGCTGTGCAAGCGCCAGTCCGCGCTGCTGGCCTCCGGCGCCGCGGCGGAGGCGCCGGTGGCGGTGGCGGTGACGGCCGAGGGCGAGGCGGCCGCCGCGCCCGATCCCGACACGCTGCCGGACCGTGAAGAGATGCGCAGCCAGATCTTCAGCCGCAAGGTCGGCCAGGCAGCCGACAACTACCTGGCCGAGTTGCGGGCCAATGCAATCATCCGGCGGCCTTGAGCCCGGTTGAGCCACCGGGGGCGCTTCGCCCCCCGGACCCCCAGAGGGTATTTGGGAAACGGAGAAGATGACTGAAGCCCGCCCCATCATCCTGACCTGCGGCGAGCCGGCGGGCGTCGGGCCGGAGCTTGCGCCCAAGGCGCTGGCCTCGGGCGTGCCCTTCGTGTTCCTGGGCGATCCGCAGCATCTGCCCGAGGGCACCGCCTGGGCCGAGGTCGCGGCGCCGGGCGAGCCGGTGGCCGAGGGCGTGCTGGCGGTGCTGCGCCATGACTTCCCGGCGCCGGCGGTGCCGGGCCGGCCCGATCCCGCCAATGCGCCGGCGGTGGTCGAGGTCATCGCCCGCGCGGTCGACCTGGCCATGTCCGGCGCGGCCGGCGGCATCTGCACCCTGCCGATCAACAAGGAGGCGCTGAAGCGCGGCGCCGGCTTCGGCTTTCCCGGCCATACCGAATATCTGGCGCATCTGGCGGGCGACGTGCCGGTGGTGATGATGCTGGCCTCGACCCGTGTCGAGCCGCCCTGCCGGGTGGTGCCGGTGACGATCCACATCCCGCTGTCCGAGGTGCCGCTGGCGCTGACGCCCCTGCGGCTGGAGCAGGCGATCCGCACCACCGATGCCGCGATGCGGCGCGATTTCGGCCTGGCGCAGCCACGGCTGGCCATCGCCGGGCTGAACCCCCATGCCGGCGAGAACGGCGTCATGGGCGACGAGGAAGCACGCTGGATGGTGCCCCTGGTCGAGCGGCTGCGGCGCGAGGGGTTCGACCTGCGCGGGCCGCTGCCGGCCGATACCATGTTCCATCCGGCAGCACGGGCGCGTTACGACGCAGCGCTCTGCGCCTATCACGACCAGGCGCTGATCCCGATCAAGACGCTGGATTTCGCCGGCGGGGTGAACGTGACCCTGGGCCTGCCCTTCGTGCGCACCTCGCCTGATCACGGCACCGCCTTCGACATCGCCGGCCAGGGCATCGCGGATGCGCAAAGCGTCGTCGCCGCCCTGCGCATGGCGCATGAGATGGCGGCGCGGCGATGAGCGCCATCGACGGGCTGCCGCCGCTGCGCGAGGTGATCGCGCGCCATGAGTTGCGCGCCAAGAAGCAGCTGGGGCAGAATTTCCTGCTGGACCTGAACCTGACCGCCAAGATCGCCCGCGCCGCCGGCGACCTGACCGGCTGCGACGTGATCGAGGTCGGCCCCGGTCCGGGCGGGCTGACCCGCGGCTTGCTGGCCGAGGGCGCGCGGCATGTGCTGGCGATCGAGAAGGACGCCCGCGCCCTGCCCGCCCTGGCCGAGATCGCCGCCGCCTATCCCGGCCGGCTGGAGGTGATCCATGGCGATGCGCTGGAGGTCGATCCGCTGGCGCATCTGTCGCCGCCGATCCGCATCGTCGCGAACCTGCCCTATAATGTCGGCACCGAATTGCTGATCCGCTGGCTGACGCCGGCAGCCTGGCCGCCCTTCTGGCAGTCGCTGACGCTGATGTTCCAGAAAGAGGTGGCCGAGCGCATCGTGGCGCAGCCGGGCGGCAAGGCTTACGGCCGGCTGGCCGTGCTGGCGCAATGGCGCAGCGAGGCGCGGGTGGTGATGACCCTGCCGCCCGAAGCCTTTGTTCCCGCGCCCAAGGTGCATTCGGCGGTCGTCCACCTGACCGCCCTGCCCGAGCCGCGCTATCCGGCCGATCCGGCGGTGCTGAACCGGGTGGTGGCGGCGGGCTTCAACCAGCGCCGCAAGATGCTGCGCGCCTCGCTGAAGGGGCTGCATCCCGAGATCGAATCGCTGCTGCTCCAGGCCGGCATCGCCCCCACCGCCCGCGCCGAAGAGGTCGGGCTGGAGCAATTCTGCGCGCTGGCGCGGGGCCTGGCCGCCGCGCCGCGCTGAGCATCATTCGCCGGAGGCGCTTTCGGCCTGGGTCTTTGCCGTCCTGGCACCCTGTCCGCGGCCGGTTTTCGCCGGGGGCTTGGCACCTTCCTCGGCCGGTTTCTTGCGGCTGCGCGGCGCGGCCGTCCCGGTGGTGCGGCTGCTGCGCCGGCGCGCCGCAGGGGCGGGCTCGGCGGCCGGTTCCCCGGCTGCCGCGTTCTCGGCGGGGGCCGGTGCGGCCGGGGTCGGTTCGGCAGGGGTTTCGGACCGGACGGCGCTTTCCGGGGTTTCCACCGGGCCGGCGGCATCCTCGTCGGCAGCGATCACCGGCGGCAGCCCGGAATCGGCGGGCGCGGCGGCGGGCTGGGCGCGTTCTTCCGCGCGGGGGGCGGGTTGCTGGCGTTCCTCGCGGCGGTCATCGCGACGCTCGTCGCGGCGATCCTCGCGCCGGTCGTGACGGTCCTGGCGGTGGCCGTGATGGCCGTTCTGGCCATTGCCGTTCTCGGACGCAGCCGAGCCATTGCCGTCCTGGGCATCGTCGTCGCGGCCCTGGTGCTGGTGGCCCTGGCGCTCGGCCTGCTCGCGCTGCGCCTCGCCCAGCATGCGGGTGTAATGTTCTGCGTGCTGAAGAAAGCTCTGCTCGGCCACCCGGTCGTTGGAAAGCTGGGCGTCGCGGGCGAGCGTCAGGTATTTCTCGATGATCTGCTGGGGCGTGCCGCGCACCTTGCCCTCGGGGCCCGAGGAATCGAAGACGCGGTTGACGATATTGCCCAGCGAACGCTGGCGGTTCGACTTGTTACGCGAACGGGATTTGGATGATCTCATCAGCTTGTTGTCAGTTTATGTCCGGCAAGGGCCGGCTAAGGTTGGGGTCATTCCGAAGGCGGGTGTCAGCGCAGGCGCAGCGTTTGCTCCGGCTCCCGCGTCACCAGTAAAACTGGATTATCTGAGTATGACTGACCCGTGCGTGGGCGGTGCGCCCCCGTCACAATTGCGAATAAACACGCCGCAGCGCCGCTTACAAGCGAAAATTTCGTCAAAAGCCGCGAAAGGCGCGGAAGCTTGCCGGATCAAAGCGGCTTGCGGGCGGCGACGACCCGGTCGCGCCCATCCAGGTCGGGCAGGATCCGGGGCTCGGCCAGCCCGGCTGCGCGCATCAGCGCCGCCACGGCCGCGCCCTGCGTGGGGCCGATCTCGACCATCAGCCGGCCGCCGGGCGACAGATGCGCGGGCGCCCCGGCGGCGATGGCGCGATAGGCGGAAAGCCCGTCCGCCCCGTCGGTCAGGGCCTGCCGCGGCTCCCATTCCCGAACCTCGGGCGCAAGCTGCGCCATCTCGTCCAGCGCGATATAGGGCGGGTTCGAGACGATCAGGTCGAACTGCCCCGCGACCGAGGCGAACCAGTCGGATTCAAGGAAATCCGCACAAACCCCCACGGTCCGGGCATTTTCCCGCGCCACCTCCAGCGCGGCGGCCGAGATGTCGGTGCCAAGCCCGCGCGCACCCGGCCGCTCGGCCAGAAGCGAGATCAGGATCGCCCCCGTGCCGGTGCCCAGGTCCAGCACCGAGGCAAAGGGTCCGGCCAGCGCCGCCTCGACCAGGGTCTCGGTTTCCGGGCGGGGATCGAGCGTGTCGCGGGTCACGCGGAACTCGTGCTTCCAGAAGGCGCGGCGTCCCAGGATCTGGCTGACCGGCTGGCGCGCGGCGCGGGCGGCCAGGGTTGCGTCGAAACGTCGCAGAGCCTCGGGCGGCAGCGGCGCAGCCAGCGCGGCAGCCAGGTGGTGGCGCGGCAGGTCCAGGGCATGGGCCAGGAGCAGCCGGGCATCCTCGGCCGCGCCGGGCACGCCGGCCTGGGCGAGTCGTGCGGCGCCTTGCCGCAGGGCCTCGGCCCCGGTCATGGAATCACGCGCCCTGCGCGGCCAGGCGCGCGGCCTGGTCGTGCGCGGTCAGCGCCGCCACGATCTCGCCGATCTCGCCCTGCATGATGCGGTCAAGCGCATAGAGCGTCAGGCCGATGCGGTGATCGGTCATCCGGCCCTGCGGGAAGTTGTAGGTGCGGATGCGTTCCGAGCGGTCGCCCGAGCCGACCTGGCTCTTGCGGTCGGCGGCGCGCTCGGCATCGGCGCGCGACCGCTCCATGTCGTAAAGCCGCGCGCGCAGCACGGCCATGGCATTGGCGCGGTTCTGGTGCTGGGACTTTTCCGAACTGGTCACGACGATGCCGGTCGGCAGGTGGGTGATGCGCACCGCCGAATCGGTGGTGTTGACGTGCTGGCCGCCGGCGCCGCTGGCGCGCATGGTGTCGATGCGGATGTCGCTGGCGGGGATGTCGATATCCACCGCCTCGGCCTCGGGCAGCACGGCGACGGTGGCGGCGCTGGTATGGATGCGGCCACCCGATTCCGTCTCGGGGACGCGCTGGACGCGGTGGACGCCCGATTCGTATTTCAGCTTGGCGAAGACCCCCTCGCCCTCGATCCGCGCCACCGCCTCGCGCACGCCGCCCAGGTCGGATTCGGCCAACTCGAGCATCTGGAACTGCCAACCCTGCGATTCGGCAAAGCGGCGATACATGGCCAGCAGGTCGCCGGCGAACAGCGCCGCCTCTTCGCCGCCGGTGCCGGGGCGAATCTCCAGGATGGCCGGGCGGGCATCGGCGGCGTCGCGCGGCAACAGCGCGATGCGCAGCGCATGTTCCAGCTCGGGAAGCGCGGCGCGCAGGCGCGACAATTCGTCCTGCGCCAGCTCGCGCATCTCGGGATCGGCCAGCAGGGCCTCGGCCTCGCGGATGCCGTCCTGCGCGGCGCGCCATTCGCCGATCTGCGCGACCACGGGCTTCAGTTCCGCATATTCGCGGCTGATCGCGGCGATTTCCTCGGCCGCCGGCCCGGCGTGCAGCCGCGCTTCGAGATATTCGAAACGCGCGACGATCTGGGCAAGGCGGTCTTCCGGCAGCATTTGATGCAATTAGCTGTTGAGCCGCGGGCCGACAAGGCGGAACCTTGCAGGCATCTGACCCAGATCAAAGCAAGGCCGGCCGTCTTGGTGCAGATTGCTGCAAGACGCGCCCACCAAGCCAAAGGAGGCCCCACGTGAAACTCGTCCCCTTTCTGACAGCGACGAGTCTTGCCCTGTCCGCTCTGCCGGTCATGGCGCAGACTGAAGCCATCGACAACGGCGCCCTGCGCGAGGAAGCCAAGGGGGTGTTCGAGGCGATTCCCGAAAAGATGACCGCCATCAAGCAGACCGAGGACAATCCCGAAGGCATCCCTCTGACCGCCGAGAAGATCGAACTGGGCAAGGTGCTGTTCTTCGACCCGCGCATGTCCAGCTCCGGGCTGATCTCGTGCCAGACCTGCCACAACGTCGGCCTTGGCGGTGTGGACGGCCTGCCGACCTCGATCGGGCACGGCTGGCAGAAAGGGCCGCGCAACGCCCCCACCATGCTGAACGCGATCTTCAACGCCGCGCAATTCTGGGACGGCCGCGCCGGCGACCTTGCCGAACAGGCCAAGGGTCCGGTCCAGGCCGGGGTCGAGATGAGCAACACCCCCGACCAGGTGGTCAAGACCATCAACTCGATGCCGGAATATGTCGAATCCTTCAAGGCCGCCTTCCCCGACGAAGCGGACCCGGTGACCTTCGACAATTTCGCCATCGCGATCGAGCAGTTCGAGGCCACGCTGGTCACGCCCAACAGCGCCTTCGACCGCTTCCTTGCCGGCGACGATGCAGCGATGACCGACCAGGAAAAACGCGGGCTGCAAGCCTTCATCGAAACCGGCTGCACCGCCTGCCACTATGGCGTGAACTTCGGCGGGCAGGACTATCATCCCTTCGGCCTGATCGCCAAGCCCGGCGCCGAGGTGCTGCCCGCCGGCGACAGGGGCCGCTACGAGATCAGCCAGACCGTTGACGACGAATATGTCTTCCGCGCCGCGCCGTTGCGCAACGTCGCGCTGACCGCGCCCTATTTCCACTCGGGCGTGGTCTGGGATCTGGCGGAAGCGGTGCAGATCATGTCCTCGGCGCAACTTGGCACCGAGCTGACCGATGAGCAGGCCGACGACATCACCGCCTTCCTGGGCACGCTGACCGGCGATCAGCCGGTGATCGACCACCCGATCCTGCCGGTGCGCACCGACTCCACGCCGCTGCCCACGCCGATGTAAGGCGCGGCAGGCGAGACACGAAAAGGGGCCCTCGCGGGGCCCCTTTTGCTTGCGGTCCGGCCGGCGGATCACTCGGCCTTGACGGCCTCGACGGTGATCTTGATCTCGACCTCGTCCTCGACCGCCGGGGCGAACTTGCCCAGGTTGAACTCGGAACGCTTGATCTCGGCCTCGGCATCGAAGCCGGCGGCCTCCTTGCCGGTCATGGGATGGGCGGCAATCTGGTTCAGGTCGACATCCAGCACCACCTGCTTGGTCACGCCGTTCAGCGTCAGATCGCCGGTGACCTTCGCCTCCTTGTCGTCCTCGGGCTCGACCTTGGTCGACTTGAAGGTCGCGACGGCGCCGCTGGCATCGGTGTTGAAGAAATCCGGCCCGAACAGGTGCTTGTCCAGCTCCTCGGAGACGGTGCGCAGCCCGGACAGCGGGATGGTCGCCTCGACGCTGGAATTGGCCGGGTTCTCGGCATCCAGCGTCAACTTGCCGGTGACGCCGTTGATGATGCCGGTGCTGCTCGAAAAGCCCATGTGGTTGTATTCAAAGACGACCTGGCTGTGCGAGGGGTCGAAGTCATAGACCACGGGCTCGGCCATCGCGGCACTGGCGCCAAGCAGGCCGATCGCGGCGACAGGGGCGAGGATGGATTTCATGCTGAACTCCCGATTGAAAAAGATCATGATGGTTCTGCCAGAAAATGCCCGCGCATCAACAAGGGTTTCCTGACATTTTCGTGTTTCGCCGCAGCGCGGAAACAGTATCGCCGCAGGGGCGACTTTCCGGGGTTTCCGGGCATTTATCCTTGCATTCCCCGGCCTGCCCGCTATAAGGCCGCATCCTTCCGCAAATGCGAAACCGGCGCAGCCTCTCGTGGCGGGGCGCGGAAGGGCTGTCCCGCCGTTGAAGTGCGCCCCGATGAAAGGTGCAGACATGCCGCTTTACGAGCATGTGCTGATCGCCCGCCAGGACCTGTCGAACGCGCAGGCCGAGGGGCTGATCGAACATTTCTCGACCGTGATCGCCGACAATGGCGGCAAGGTCGTGGACAACGAATACTGGGGCGTGCGCACGCTTGCCTACAAGATCAACAAGAACCGCAAGGGCCATTACGCCTTCCTGCGCTCGAACGCCCCCTCGGCCGCCGTGCAGGAGATGGAGCGCCTGGCCCGCCTGCATGACGACGTCATGCGCGTGCTGACCGTCCGCGTGGACGAGCACAAGGACGGCCCCTCGGTCCAGATGCAGAAGCGCGACGAGCGCGAGCGCGGGGATCGTGGCGACCGCGGGGATCGCGGCGAGCGTCGCGAGCGTCGCGACCGCGACGACCGGAACTAAGGGAAAGGAACCAGGATCATGGCCAACAAACCCTTCTTCCGCCGCCGGAAAGTCTGCCCCTTCTCGGGCGACAACGCCCCCGCCATCGACTACAAGGACACGCGCCTGCTTCAGCGTTACATCTCGGAACGCGGCAAGATCGTGCCCTCGCGCATCACCGCCGTCTCGGCCAAGAAGCAGCGCGAACTGGCGCGCGCCATCAAGCGCGCCCGCTTCCTCGCCCTGCTGCCCTATGCCGTGAAGTAAGGAGAGACGATCATGCAAGTCATCCTGCTGGAACGCGTGGCCAAGCTGGGCCAGATGGGCGAAGTCGTGAAGGTCAAGGACGGTTTCGCGCGCAACTACCTCTTGCCGCAGGGCAAGGCGCTGCGCGCCTCGGACGCCAATATCCAGGCGTTTGAAGCCCGCAAGGCCGAACTCGCCTCGCGCAACGACGAAACCCGCGCCGAAGCCGAAAAGACCGCCCAGAAGCTCGACGGCCAGACCTTCGTCATCATCCGCTCCGCCTCGGACGCGGGTGCGCTCTATGGCTCGGTCACGCCGCGCGACGCCGCCGATGTCGCTAATGCCGAAGGTTTCGCGATCGAGCGCCGCCAGGTCGTCCTGACCGCCCCGATCAAGGATCTGGGCCTGCACGAGGTCCGCGTGCATCTGCACCCGGAAGTCGATGTCATCATCAAGCTGAACGTCGCCCGCTCGCCCGAAGAGGCCGAGCTGCAAGCCTCGGGCAAGTCGATCCAGGAACTGGCCGCCGAAGAGGAAGCCGCCGCCGAATTCGAGATCGCCGAGCTTTTCGACGACATCGGCTCGGCCGGCCGCGACGAGGACGAAGCCGCGAACTGATCGCGCCTTTGCCGGAACAGGGAAAACGCGCCGCAACCGGCGCGTTTTTTCATGCCCGCATGGCAGCACCCCTTGCTTGCGCCGCGGGTTCGGCGGAACATTCGCCGGGCTGCGGGGTTGAAACGCAAAGCGCCCTTCGCCAGAGGATTTGCCGGCATGCATCACCAGGACGACCAGCCGCCCATCACCCGTACCCCGGCCGACGAGACCAGCCAGACCCGCTTCGGTCCCCGCCCGGTCCCCGAGGGGCATCGCCGGCCACCGGGCCCGGTGGAATCGCGCCGCATCCCGCCGCATGGCGATGTCTCGCCCGACGGCAGCCATCCATGGCCGCGCCCCTCGCGCGGGGCAAAATGGCTGGTCTGGGGCGGCACCGGGCTGGTGGCCGCGACCTTGACCGCCGGCACGGTGATCGCGGCGCGGCACCTGATCGACCTGGTCTCGGACGACGACGGCCCCGCCCGCCCGCGCGGCGCAGGCACCCCGCGCCAGGCCCCGAAAGCCCCGCACGAGCCCAGGCCCAAGGCGCAACCCGCCCGGCCTGTCCCGCAGGGCCGGCGCCGCCCGCCGCGGCAAAGCCTGCTGCAAGAGGTCGAGGCCAATACCGCCAACCTGACCAGCGGCGTCGAGAACGTGATGCAGGCGCTGACCGCCGCCGTGACCGGCTTCCGCTCGGTCGCGGGCCAGGCCAGCGCCATCGTGCAGGAATTCGGCGATGCCGCGGCGATCATCCGCGACATCATCGACCGCAAACCCGCGCCGCAACCCCGCAAGCCGCGCCGCGAGGCGCATATGCCGGACCTGCGCGACGACCCGCTGCTGCACGACCCGATGGAGGGCCCGGACCCCGGCGGCCCGGCCGATCACGACCCGCGCCTTCACCGGCTCTGACGCGGAACGGCCCTTGACCAGCCGGTGCCGCCAGCAGCGCGCTGCGGCTCGGCTGTCCGGCTTCTTCGTTGCATAAATACCCATCTGCGCCACCGCGCCCCGCGCCCCGCCCTGGCCAGCGGGGCGCGGCAATGAAAAAGGCCGCCCCCGCGGGACGGCCCTTCTTTTCGCGGCAAGGCAGCGGATCAGAGCTGATCCAGCGCCTCGATGGCCTTTTCCAGCTCTTCCTTGGTCACGGATTTCTCCGAAACCTTGGCGCCCTCGACGATATGGTCGACGACCTTGTCCTCGAAGAGCGGCGCGCGCAGCTGCTGCTGCGCCTGCGGGTTCTGCTGGATGAACTCGAAGAAGGCGCGCTCCTGGCCGGGATACTGACGCGCCTGGCGCAGCACGGCCTGGGTCATCTCCTGGTCCGAGACGGTGATCTCGGCCTTCTGGCCGATCTCGGCCAAGAGCAGGCCCAGGCGGACGCGGCGCTCGGCAAGCGTCTTGTGCTCGTCCGTCGGCTCGATCTCGCCATGGTTATGGCCATGCTCCTCGGGGTGTTCCTCGTGCCAGAGCTGGTGCGCGATCTGATGCGCCTCGGCCTCGACCAGCGAATCGGGCAGGTCGAACTTGACCAGCTCGTCCAGCTTGTCCAGCAGCGCACGCTTGAGAACCTGGCGCGAGGCGCCCTTGTATTCCGCCTCCAGCCGCTCGCGGATCTGGCCCTTCAGCGCGTCCAGGCTTTCGGCGCCGAATTTCTTGGCCAGTTCGTCGTCGATCTCGGCCGCTTTCGGGGCCTTCACCGCCTTGACGGTGGTCTCGAAGATGGCGTCCTTGCCGGCCAGGGCCGGATGGCCGTAATCCTCGGGGAATTTCACCTCGACCTTGATCTCGTCGCCGGCCTTGGCGCCGACCAGCTGTTCTTCGAAGCCGGGGATGAAGCTGCCCGAGCCCAGCACCAGCGGATAATCCTCGGCCGAGCCGCCCTCGAAGGCTTCGCCGTCGACCATGCCCTTGAAGTCGATCACGACCTGGTCGCCGTCCTTGGCCTTGGTGCCCTTCTTGCGGTCCTCGAAGCTCTGGGCGTTCTTGGCCAGGTTCTCCAGCGCCTCGGTCACCTGCTCCTCGCTGGCCTCCACCACCAGCCGCTCCAGCTCGACGCCGGACAGGTCGGTTTCCGGGATGGCGGGCAGCGCCTCATAGGCGACGGTGACGACGACATCGTCGCCCTCTTTCCAGGTCTCGCCGTTGACCATTTCGATCTTGGGCTGAAGGGCGGGACGGTCGCCCGATTTCTCCAGGTGGTCGCGCAGCGCCTTGTCGATGGCCTCCTGCATGGCATCGCCCATGATGCGCTGGCCGAACTGCTTCTTCAGCAGCGCCATCGGCACCTTGCCCTTGCGGAAGCCCTTCATCTCGACCTCGGGCTGGGCCTCTTTCAGCTTCGCATCCACCTGCGCCGCCAGATCGGCCGCAGGCAGGGTGAATTCATAGCCCCGCTTCAGCCCTTCGTTCTGGGTTTCCTTGACCTGCATTTGTCTTCCTTCATCCACGAACCATCGTGCGGGTCCGAGGCATTACAGCCTCGCCGGCGCCGGAACCTGCCGTCCCGCGCCTCCGCCTGTTTCAGCGCGCTAGCTATGGGATTTCGGCCCGCATAGCAAGGAGGAAGGCGGGAATCGCCGCCCTCCCGCCGGGTTTCGCGCGCCGTCGCAAGCCGCGCGCCGCCAGGTATCCTGCCAGAAACCGCCCAGCCCCCCCGCCCCCGACGCGAGAGCGAAAAGCGCCGCCACACCTCTTGGTTGAATTGTGCATTATCGCCTCATCCACCCTAGCCCATGCGCCCGGATCGGTTGACGCAAGGGCAACCGGGATGAGCGATCTTCCGCCAGGAGGCCCGTCTTGCAGCCGCAAGTTGCAGCCGCCGGAATATCAACGGACTGCCATTATTAGGTCAGCAAACGCAACCTAACTTATGGATATATTCCCTTCCCCGCCCCGGCGGTGCATACAGGCATCGTTGCGTAAGCGGTTGTTTGTTAACCTCGGTAAACGGTTCTTTGGTCATGTGTTCAAAACTGACCGGGCGGGTGCGCATCCTTGTTCCCGCCCGGTTGTGCGCCGGCAAGGGATTGCGGGATTCCCTCTGTCCTGGTTGCGTCATTATTGGGCATGGTTCGGCCCGACTCGCCCCTGGCGATTCCCGCATCTGGATATATCAGACAAAAAGGTCGAAACCGGCCCCCTCTCGCAGCAGGGTCCGGTCGGCCTTGAATCGACATTGAAACGGCAAAGGCCGCCCCTGCAGGCGGCCTTTTCGCATGGGGTCCGCCGCGGGCTCAGCCGCGCGCGCGCACGACCTGCAACAGCGGCATGACCTCGGACATGTCCGGCCCATGCGCCTGGCCGGTCAGGGCCTTGCGCAGCGGCATGAACAGGCCCTTGCCCTTGCGGCCGGTCGCCTGCTTGACCGCATTGGTGAACTCGCCCCAGGTCGCGTCGGTATAGGGCGGCGGCGGCAGCAGCTTCATCGCCTCGGCGATGAAATCGGCGTCCTCGGGATCGATCTGCGGCTCGGCCCCCTGCGAGAAGATCTGCCACCAGCCGGCCAGGTCGTCCAGCCGGGTGATGTTCTGCGAGGCGACGCGCCAGAACCGCTCGGCCAGCTCGTCGGGCACGCCAAGCGCGGCGATGCGGTCCCTGACCTCGGCAAGGGGGCGCGACTGGTTCGCCTCGCGCGTCAGCGGCCACAGATCCTCGGCGTCGAACTTGGTGGGCGAGGCGCCGAATTGCGACAAGTCGAACCCTTCGGCCAGTTCGTCCAGCGACATCCGCAGCTCGACCGGCTGCGACGACCCCAGCCGCGCCATCAGCGACAACAGCGCCTCGGGCGCCACGCCGCTTTCGCGCAGGTCGCGGATCGACAGCGTGCCCAGGCGCTTGGACAGTTCCTCGCCCTGCGCGCCGGTCAGCAGGCTGTGGTGGGCAAAGGCCGGCGGCTCGGACCCCAGCGCACGGATGATCTGGATCTGCGTCGCGGTATTGGTCACGTGGTCGGCACCGCGCACGATATGGGTCACGCCCATGTCGGCGTCGTCGACCGAGCTGGCGAAGGTGTAAAGCACCTGCCCATCGGCGCGGATCAGCACCGGGTCCGAAACGCTGGCCGCGTCGATCGAGATCTCGCCCAGGATGCCGTCGGCCCATTCGATCCGCTCCTGGTCCAGCAGGAAGCGCCAATAGCCGGCGCGGCCCTCAGCACGCAGGCGGTCCTTGTCCTCGGGCGAAAGCTTCAGCCCGGCGCGGTCATAGACCGGGGGCTTGCCCATGTTGAGCTGCTTCTTGCGCTTCAGGTCCAGCTCGGTCGGGGTCTCGAACACCTCGTAGAGCCGGCCGGCGGCGCGCAGCCCCTCGGCCGCCTGGGCATAGCGGTCCAGGCGGTCCGACTGCCGCTCGATCCGGTCCCAGGTCAGGCCCAGCCATTCCAGGTCGCGCTGGATGCCGTCGGCATATTCCTGCTTGCTGCGCTCGCGGTCGGTATCGTCCAGGCGCAGGATGAAGGTGCCGCCCGCCTTGCGCGCGATCAGATAGTTCATCAGCGCCGTGCGCAGGTTGCCGACATGGATGTGGCCGGTGGGCGAAGGGGCGAAACGGGTGGTGGTCATGGGAGGTCTCCTGTCGGCTTCGCTCTTTCACAAACGGCGGTTTTTGTCCATATCGGGACCAAAGACAGAGGTAAGCCGATGCTGGACTGGAAGAATGCCGAGGCCCCCGACGCGGCCATGATCGAGGAACTGGCGCGCGAGGCCATCGCCGGCCTGCCGCCGGCATTCGCCGGTCCCGCCGCCCAGGTGGTGCTGCGCATCGAGGATTTCGCCAGCGAGGAATTCCTGGACGAGCTGGAGATCGACGACCCGCTGGAGCTGACCGGGCTTTACGACGGCGTGCCGATGACCGAGAAATCGCCCAGCGACCCGCAGCATTTTCCCGACACGGTCTGGCTGTTCCGCCGCGCCATCCTGGACGAATGGGCCAGTCGCGGGGACGTGACGCTGGGCCAGCTGGTCGCCCATGTCGTGGTGCATGAATTCGCCCATCACTTCGGCTGGTCCGACGACGACATCGCCGCGATCGACCGCTGGTGGGAATGATGGAGCAGGCGCCGATCCTGACCATCACGCTGAACCCGGCGCTGGACGTGACCACGGGCGTGCGGCAGGTGGTGCCCGACATCAAGCTGCGCTGCGAAGCGCCGCGCTTTGATCCGGGCGGCGGCGGCATCAACGTCAGCCGCGCGATCCGCGCCATGGGCGGCGACAGCACGGCGCTGGTCGCGCTTGGCGGCGCCACCGGGCAGCGCATCGCCGAACTGCTGGCGGAAACCGGCGTCCCGCTGATGACCCTGCCCGCACCGGGCGAGACGCGGCAGTCCCTGACCGTGGACGACCGCACCATCCGCCAGCAATACCGCTTTGTCATGCCCGGCCCGGAATGGTCCGCGGCCGATGTCGAGGCCGCGCTGGAGGCCGCCGCCGACGCCGCCAAGCCCGGCGCGCTGGTGGTGCTGTCCGGCTCGAACCCGCCGGGCGTGCCGGCGGGCTTTGCCGCGCTTCTGGCCGAGCGGCTGCGCGGGACCGGCGCGCGGCTGGTCGTGGACACCTCGGGGCCGGCGCTGGCCGAGGTCGCCGCCGCCACCGACCGCCGGGTCGAGATCCTGCGCATGGACGACGAAGAGGCCGCGGGCCTGGCCGGCCATCCCCTGCCCTATCGCGCCGACACCGCGGGTTTCGCGGCCAGCCTCGTCGCCTCGGGGGCGGCGCATGGGGTGATCGTGGCGCGCGGCCGCGACGGCAATATCATCGCCACCGACCAGGGCATCTGGCATGCCGAGGCCGCGCGGGTGCAGGTGGTCAGCAAGGTCGGCGCCGGCGACAGCTTCCTTGCCGGCTTCACCCTGGGCCATGCCCGCGGCTGGCCGGTCGGCGAGGCGCTGGGGCTGGCGGCCGCCGCCGCCTCGGCCGCGGTGCAGACGCCGGCGACCGAGCTGTGCCGGGGCGAGGATGTCGAGCGGCTGTTCGCCGCCCGCGTGGTGACGCAGATGCGGGGGCCGCGCTAGCCGCGGCCGTCCATGCGCACGAAGTCCAGCACGCTGCCCTGCGCCGGGGCCAGTTCCGACCAGTCGTCGATCTGGAAATCGACGACCAGCGTCGCCGCCGTCGGATAGCGGCGGAAATCCGGGTCCAGCGGCGCGCGCGCCGGCAGCATACCGGCAAATTCTGCGATGCCGGGATTGTGGCCGATCATCATCACCGTCGGCGCCGAGGCGCTGCGGAGGATCTCCAGCATCTTCTCGGGCGCGGCGTGGTAAAGGCCGGGCTCGTAGCGGATATGCGGCCGCACCTCCAGCGGGGCCATGGCGATGCCGGCCCAGGTCTCGCGCGTGCGCTCGGCGGTCGAGCACAGCACTTCCTCGGGCTCGTAGCCGCGGCTGGCCAGCCAGTCGCCCAGCTCGCGGGCCGAGCGGCGGCCGCGCGCATTCAGCGGCCGATCATGGTCGGGCTGCGCCGGATCGTCCCAGGACGATTTCGCATGGCGGGTCAGGATCAGACGGCAGTGCCCGAGTGGAGTCATCGAATTGCCTTTTCGGCCATGCGGTTAAGATTACGCGACGTCGCCGAGCCTGCCATAGCTTCCGCGGGGCGGGCAAGCCTTCTCTTTGGGGCGCAACGTCGCGCCGCTCACAGGCCGCTGTCGCCCTGGCGCAAGCCGCGCGGCTTGACCCGCGGCTCGGTCGAGCGGATCAGCGAGCCGGCGCCATGTTCGGTGAACAGTTCCAGCAGGCAGGCATTGGGCACCCGCCCGTCCAGAATCACCACGGCGCGCACCCCTTCCTCCAGCGCCTTCAGCGCCGTTTCGGTCTTGGGGATCATGCCGCCGGCGATGGTGCCCTCGGCGATCATCGCCCGCACCTGGTCGGGATGCATGGCCGTCACCACCTCGCCCGAGGCGTCCTTGACCCCCGAGACATCGGTCAGCAGCAGCAGCCGGTCGGCCTTGAGCGCGCCGGCGATCGCGCCCGCGGCGGTGTCGCCGTTGACGTTGAAGGTCTCGTTATCCTCCATCCCCGTCGCCACCGGGGCGATGACCGGGATCAGCCCGGCGTTGTAGAGGTCGCGGATGATCTGCACGTTCATCTCGACCGGGCGGCCGACGAAGCCCAGCTCCGGGTCGTCCGGCTCGCAGACCATCAGGTCGTCGTCCTTGCCGGAAATCCCCACCGCGCGGCCGCCGGCATCGTTGATCGCCTGCACGATGCGCTTGTTGACCAGGCCCGACAGCACCATCTCGACCACCTCGACGGTTTCGCGGGTGGTGACGCGCTTGCCGCGCACGAAGCGGCTTTCGATGCCCAGCCGGCCCAGCAGGTCGTTGATCATCGGCCCGCCGCCGTGGCAGACGACCGGATGGATGCCCACCTGCCGCATCAGCACGATGTCGCGGGCGAACTCGGCCATCGCCTCGTCGTCGCCCATGGCATTGCCGCCGAACTTCACCACCACCACCGCGCCCGAATACCGCTGCATATAGGGCAGCGCTTCCGAAAGAGTGCGGGCGGTGGCGATCCAGTCACGGTTCATGTTCTGCTTTCTCATCAGGGGCCCCTGTTCGTCGCACCCGACCCTAGGACGCGGGCGCCGATCAGTCCAGAGCGGCTATGATGGCGCGCAAGGTGGCGATGCCCTGCCCCTTGTCCGAGCTTGTGATCACAAGTTCGGGATAGGCGGCGGGGTGCTTTTGCAGCGCCTCCTGCACCTGCGCGACCGTCGCCTCCATGGCCTGCGCACCGATCTTGTCGGCCTTGGTCAGCACCACCTGGAAAGGCACGGCCGAGCGGTCGAGCAGCTTCATGATCTCGTGGTCCACGTCCTTCACGCCGTGGCGCGAATCGATCAGCGCGAAGGCGCGGCGCAGGGTCGGCCGGCCGGCCAGGTAGTTCTTCAGCAGCGCCTGCCATTTCGCCACCACCGCGACCGGGGCCTTGGCAAAGCCATAGCCCGGCAGGTCCACCAGATAGGCCTGCTCGCCCAGGGTGAAATAGTTGATCTCTTGCGTGCGGCCCGGCGTGTTCGAGGCGCGGGCCAAGCCGTTGCGGCCGGTCAGCGCGTTGATCAGGCTGGACTTTCCGACATTCGAGCGGCCGGCAAAGCAGACTTCGGGCCGGTCGGCGGGCGGCAGCCCGTCCATGGCGACGACGCCCTTCAGGAAATCGACCGGGCCGGCGAACAGCTTGCGCGCTGCCTCGGCGGTTTCTGCATCGGGCTCGGGGGCGATGGGAAAGGCAACCTTCATGCGCGCACCTCGTCACCCAGGGCAATGTCGCCGCCGGTCACCACCTCGGCATAGATGCCGAAGTCGCGATGGCCGAACTGGGCCTCCAGCGCCTCGGGCATGTCGATGTCGATGCGGCCGGTCGTCGGGTCGGCACTGGTCGCCGGGCAGCGGCCGATGGTCTCGGTCACGCGCAGCTCGACCCCGCCCAGGGTCAGCACATGGCCGATCAGCTCGCGCTCGGCATAGGGCGCCCAGCCCTCGAGCCACAGGTTCCCGCGCCAGCGCTCGATGCCAAGGGGCTGGCCCAGCCGCCCTTCCAGATCGGCAAGGCTCGACAGCGACAGGATCGAGATCCAGGGCTGGCTCACGTCGGTCCAGCCGGTCGGGCCGCGCACCAGCCGCGTCGGCGCCGGCTTGTCCTGGGGCCAGAGCGGGCGCACCCATTCGACCAGCCGCGGCCCCTCGGCCTCGGGGTCGAAGTCCAGGTCGGGCAGGTCGGGATGGGTCAGGCGGATGCGGCCGCCTTCCGCCCCCTCGCCCCAGCCGCCGCAAACGGCCTGCAGCCCGGCCGAGGCCGCGCCGCGCAGGAAGCAGGATTTCGGCAGCCAACGCTGCGGCACCGCGCCGGCGTGACGCTCGCCCCCTTCGGTCAGCAGCGCCCAGAGCCGGTCGCCCGGCAGGCGCCGCGCCGCATCCAGCCGGGTGCGGGGCAGATCCTCGCCGCCGATCGCCTTGATCGGGTGCCGGCGTATCCGGGCGACGCGGGCGGTCATTTGCCGCCCTTGTCCCCGCCCTTGTCCCCAGCCTTGGCCCGCGACGGCAGGCTGGAGCGGATATTGCCGAAGAAGTCGGGCCGGTGGCCGTGCATCGACATGATGGTGTACTGCTGGATGATGGTGATGGTGTTGTTGGTGATCCAGTACAGCACCAGCCCCGAGGCAAAGCCGCCCAGCATGAACATGAACACCCAGGGCATCCAGGCGAAGATCATCTTCTGCGCCGGATCGGTCGGGGCCGGGTTCAGCTTCTGCTGCATCCACATCGAGATGCCCAGCAGGATCGCCAGCACCGGCAGGGTGAAGCTGTGCAGGAAGCTGCCCTGGCCCGGCGCCGCCCAGGGCAACAGGCCGAACAGGTTCCACAGGCTGGACGGGTCGGGCGCGGCAAGGTCGCGGATCCAGCCGATCCAGGGCGCGTGGCGCAGCTCGATGGTGACGAAGATCACCTTGTAGAGCGCAAAGAAGATCGGGATCTGCAGCAGCACCGGCAGGCAGCCCGCGGCGGGGTTCACCTTTTCGCGCTTGTAAAGCTCCATCACCTCTTTCTGGAACTTCATGCGGTCGTCGCCGGTGCGCTGCTTGACGGCCTCCATCTCGGGCTGGAGTTCCTTCATCTTGGCCATCGAGATGTAGGACTTGCGCGCCAGCGGGAAGACCAACAGCTTCAGCACGAAGGTCAGCGCGATGATCGCCCAGCCCATGTTGCCGATCATGCCGTGCAGCCAGTGCAGCAGGCGGAAGATCGGCTTGGTCAGGAAATAGAACCAGCCCCAGTCGATCGAATCGACGAAACGGTCGATGCCGGGGGCTTCCTGGTAGCCGTTGATGACCTCCCAGACCTTGGCGCCGGCGAACAGATAGCTCGCGCTGGTGGCGGTCGCGCCGGGGGCGACGGTCTGCACCGGCATCCGCGCCTCGGCCTGGTAGATGTCGGCGCCGGGGGCGTATTTCACCACCGCGGTAAAGGACTGGCCGGGCGCAGGCGCCAGCGTGGTCATCCAGTACTTGTCGGTAAAGCCGATCCAGCCGTTTTCCTGCACCTCGATCAGCTGCGCCGGCCCCTCGCCCGGCAGCGGGTCGAGCTTGGCCATGTCCTTGTATTTTTCTTCCAGCAGCTTGCCGTCGGTCATGCCGACCGCGCCCTCGTGCAGGACGAAGAAGTTCTGGGTGTCGGGCTTGCCGTGGCGCGCGAGGATGCCATAGGGCGCCGCCGAGAAGGGGGCGGCCGCAGTATTTTCCAGCGTCTGGGTCACGGTGAACAGGAACTTGTCGTCCAGTTCATAGGTGCGGCGGAAGATCTGGCCGGCGCCATTGTCCCAGCGCAGCGTGACCGGCTGGCCGGGGGCCAGGGTCGAGCCGGATTCGACCTCCCACACCGTGGCCGGGCCGGGGACCAGGGCGGGATCGGTGCCGGCGGCCGGCATCCAGCCATAGACCGCGTAATAGGGTTTCTGCACCGCGACCTCGGCATTGCCGCCCGGCGCGACCGGGCTGCCTTCGGCCCGCACGGTGGTCTGCGCGGTTGGCGACAGTAGGCGGACAAAGGGCGAGCGGGGATCCAGCGTCTCGTGATAGCCGGTCAGTTCCAGGTCGTCGACGCGGCCGCCCGCCAGCGAGATCGTGCCCGCGAGCGAAGGGGATTCGATCCTGACCCGCCCGGCATTGGCGGAAGGGTCGCTGCTCGTTGCCGCGGCTTCCAGTTCCGGCGCCGCGCCCTGCGGCACCGCGCCGGGCGTCGCGGGGGCTCCGGTCTCGGGCTGGGCTGCGCCTTGGGTGCTGGCCGGCACCGTATCCTGCGCGGGCGGCACCGGCTCGGGGGCGAAGAAGATCGACCAGACGAGCATGACGAGGGCGGAAAGCACCATCGCCAGGATGAGGTTGCGGTTGTTGTCTTGCATGCCGGACCAGCCCTTCGTCGTCACCCAGTCTGAGGGTTCGGGCCGCTTCAACAGAAGCGACTGGCAAAGGTCAAGGGAATTTGCCCGAAAACCGGGTCGGTTTCCATCCCGACGCGACGCCCCGCCTGTCCCGACCCCCTATTCGACTCGGCCCGTCCGGTCTGTCCGTCCGGCCCCTGACTTGCCGGGCCGCCGCCAAGGCGCGTCCTGGCGCCCAGGCGCATGGCGTGCGTAAGGGCGAAGCTTGCCGGCGTGAAGCCGCCCTTCGGCTCCCGGCCAGCGAAGCGCATGCCCCGCGCGGGCGAAGCTTGCCAGTCCCGCATGAGGCGGGGCGGTCAGATGGCGTTCGGCGCATGCCGCCCGCGGGGCCAAGCCTGCCCCCGGCGGCGCGACCGCCCCCGGCCTTCATGCCTTGCGGCGCAGCTCGAAGGGCGCGGGCAGCGCATGGTCGCGGTCCAGCAGGAAATCGTCCACCGCCGATGCGTCCAGCGGCAGCGCCACCGCCGGTCCCTGCACCGCGTTGAAGCCGATCTGGGCCAGGAAGGCGTTCTCTTCCTGCGTGGCCACCCCGTCGGCGACGGTCGCCAGGCCCAGGTGTTCCGCCAGGGCCAGGATGGCCAGGATCATGCGTTGCTGGTCGGCACGCAGGTCGCAGCCGGCGATGAACTCGCGCCCGATCCGCACCCGGCCGATGCCGAAGCGGCGCAGGTCGTCCAGGCCGGCGCTGCCGGTGCCGAACCCGCCCAGGGCCAGCGAACAGCCCGCGGCGGTCAGGCGCTGCAGGCTGGCGGTCACCGGCATGCGGCCGCCGCCGCGGCCGATCGGCTCGCTCACCTCGATTTCCAGCCGCTGCGGGGCCAGGTCGTTGCGGTCCAGTTCCCACAGGATCGTGTCGGCGATGGCGGCATCGCCCAGCATGCGGTCGGACAGCGGCAGGGACAGCAGCGGCACCGGCCTGCCCAGGCGATCCCAGCCGCGCAGGCCGGCGAAAGCCTGGCGCAGCAGCTCGGCCACGACCTGCCCCAGCACCGCGTCGTCGAGCCGAGGCGCCACCTCGGCCAGATCGCAGCCCTCGCCATCGTCCATCCGCATCCGCGGCAAGGCCCGCAGCGCCCGGACCTGCCCGGTGTCGCAGCAAAGCTGGGGCTGGAACAGCACCCCCACCCGGTCGAGCGCCGAGACCGCCAGCCCGCCCGGCTCGACCTGCGCCCCCGTCTCGACGAAGCGGATCTGGCCCGCGGCCGAAAACGGGCTCAGCCCCTGCAAGGCCATGCGGCCATGGGCGTAAAGCGCCGCGGCCTCCTGCCGGCCGGCCTCGTCGCTGACGATGGCGGCGTTCATCACCGGACAGATGCGCAGGTCCGGCAGCACGATCCCCTCCGCGCAGATGGCCTGCAGCCGCGCCAGCAGGCCCGGCACCGCCTGCTGGCGGCCGATGGCGAATAGCCCCAGGATCTCGCCACAGCCCTGGCTGCGGCCCTGCGGCAAAAGCCGCAGCTCCGCCACCAGCCGCAGCAAGAGCCTGTCCAGCATCTGCTCCAGCAGGGCGGGGCCGATGCTGGCGCGCAGCATCTCGACATTCTCGACCCGCAGCACCAGCGCGAGCCGGGTTCTGCACTGCGCCGCACCCTGCCCCCTGACCAGCCTTGCCAGCCCCGAGGCAGCCCCAGCGATTCCGTAAGCCATTGCCTGATCCGAATCTTGTTGCACGGATCGCAACCTAGGCCGACGAAGCTTTTCGTTCCGTTAATGTTCGCGCAGGATCGGCACGTCTTTTTCGCTAAAATCCGACATGTCCGGTATCAGCGACGTGAAATCGAACAGCTTGGGGTCCGGCAGATGCGAGGGGCGCACGTTCATCAGCGCCCGGAACATGACCTGGCGCCGGCCGGGCGCCCGCGTTTCCCATTCGTCCAGCAGCTTCTTGACCTGCATGCGCTGCAAGCCCTCCTGGCTGCCGCAAAGGTCGCAGGGAATCACCGGATAGTTCATCGCTCGGGCGAAGCGGTCGCAATCGGCCTCGGCCACGAAGGCCAGCGGGCGCAACACGTTCAGGTCGCCTTCCTCGTTCAGCAGCTTCGGCGGCATCGAGGCCAGCCTGCCGCCGTGGAACAGGTTCATGAAGAAGGTTTCCAGGATGTCGTCGCGGTGATGGCCCAGCACCACGGCCTGGCAGCCCTCTTCGCGGGCGATGCGATAGAGATTGCCGCGCCGCAGCCGCGAACACAGGCTGCAATAGGTCCGGCCCGCGGGCACCTTTTCCTTCACGATGGAATAGGTGTCCTGGTATTCGATGCGATGCGGCACGCCGCGCTCGGTCAGGAACTGCGGCAGCACCGTCGCCGGAAAACCCGGCTGGCCCTGATCGAGGTTGCAGGCCAGCAGTTCGACCGGCAGCAGGCCGCGCCATTTCAGCTCGTGCAGCACGGCCAGCAGCGTATAGCTGTCCTTGCCGCCCGACAGGCAGACCAGCCAGCGGTCGCCGGGGCGGATCATGTCATAGGTCTCGATCGCGGCGCGGGTCTCGCGCACCAGGCGCTTGCGCAGCTTGCGGAACTCGGTCGAGCCGGACGCCCCGCGAAACAGCGGATGGATCTCCTCCGCCTCATGGTCCTGGGTTTCGCCGGTCTCGTCCCGCATCTGTCGATCCTTGTCGCGCCCTTGCGCCCTGATGAAAGCGCCGCCTCAGTCCTGCGGCGTCGTCTCGCTGCCCGGCACCGGGTCGAAGCCATGCCCGCCCCAGGGATGGCAACGGCAGACCCGCCGGGCCGCCAGCCAGCCGCCCTTGGCCGCGCCATGCCGCTCGAGCGCCTCGAGCGCATAGGCCGAGCAGGTCGGCTGGAAGCGGCAGCCATGCCCGACCCAGGGGCTGGCCACCAGCCGATAGGCCCGCACCGGCAGCGCCAGAAGATGCGCCAGCGGGGTCACGTGCCATCCCCCCGCGCGCCATGCACCCGAGAAAGCGCCGCCGCCAGATCGGCGCGCAGCTCGGCAAAGCCGCGCTCGACCGTGGCGCCGGGGCGACCGACCAGCACGTAGTCCCAGCCCGGCCGCGCCGCGCCCGGCATGACCTCGCGCGCCAGCGCCCGCAGCCGGCGCTTGGCACGGTTGCGCGTCACGGCATTGCCCAGCTTTTTCGAACAGGTGAAGCCGACCCGGATCGCCTGCCCCGCCTCGCCCTCGGGGCGGCGGCGGGCCTGGAGCAGAAAGCCGGCCGTGCCCTGCCGCCGGGCAGAGGCGGCGCGCAAGAAATCCGCCCGCTTGCGCAGGGTTTCCAGCCGCGGCCCCGAAACAGCAGAAGCCGCCCTGTCCGGCATCGCATCTGCGCGGGTCCGGTCAGCGGCGGCGGCTTTGGGGGTGCTGTCCATCACGGCAAGCCCACGCCCTGCGGCGCGCGGGCTTACGCGCTGAGGGTCTTGCGGCCCTTGGCGCGGCGGGCGTTGATCACGCGGCGGCCGCCCTTGGTCGCCATGCGCGCGCGAAAGCCGTGGCGGCGGGCGCGAACCAGGTTCGACGGCTGGTAGGTGCGTTTCGACATCTTTCAACTCCGGGTCGGGGCGGGTCAGGGTATGGGCCATCGGCCCACGCAGGACGCGCCGGTCATTCGAGGCCCGCTGGATAGTCGCCCCCGCAGCCCAAGTCAACCACATTGAAAGGATTTCGCGGCTGCGGCAGGTTCGGGGGAACCGGGACCATGTCACGCAGGTTTGAACTGCACAATGTCAGCCACTATGTGATGCAACGGCGCCGCGACGAGGGGAATAGCAGAACCGACCATGTCCCTGAATAGCTTATCGGGCCGATTCGCGGTGATCACGGGCATTTTCGTGCTTCTGGCCGAATTGCTGATCCTGTTGCCCTCGATCGCGAACTATCGGCTGGATTTCCTGGAATCGCGGCTGGAGCGCGCGCAGATCGCCAGCCTTGCGCTGCTGGCGACCGACGAATCGCTGGCCGCGGACCTCGAATCGGAACTGCTGGAGAACGCCGGCGTCTTCAACGTCGTGCTGCGGCGCAACGACGTGCGCCAGCTGGTGCTGTCCTCGCCGATTCCGGGGCCGATCGCGGCGACCTACGATCTGCGCGAACAGCCGTTCTGGACCTCGATCCGCGACGGGCTGGCACAGCTGGCCGATCCGCAGAACCGGGTGATCCGGGTCATCGGCGCGCCGGTGAACCAGGCCGGGCAGCTGATCGAGATCACCACCGACACCCAGCGGCTGCGCAACGAGATGATCGACTACGGGCTGCGGCTCCTGCTGATCTCGGCCGCCTTCTCGGTCCTGACCGCGCTGCTTCTGAACCTGGCGGCGCAGCGGCTGCTGCTGGTGCCGATCCGGCGCGTCATCAGCCACATGACCGCCTATGCCAGCGCCCCCGAGGACGCGCGCTCGATCATCACCCCCGACGCGCGCCTGACCGAGTTGAACGAGGCCGAGACCGCGCTTGCCGCCATGCAGCGCACCGTCACCTCGGCGCTGAAGCAGAAGGAGCGGCTGGCGCAGCTGGGCCAGGCGGTGGCGCGCATCAGCCACGACCTGCGCAACATCCTGACCACGGCGCAGATATTCGCCGATCGGTTGGAAACCAGCGCCGACCCGGCCGTGCGCCGCGCCGCGCCCAAGCTGGTGAACTCGATCAGCCGGGCGGTGAACCTGTGCGAGACGACGCTGGCCTTCGGCAAGGCCGAGGAGCCGGCGCCCTCGCTGTCGCGCTTCAACCTTTCGGCGCTGGTGGGCGAAGTGACCGAGGGCGAGGCGCTGGCCTCGGACCATCCCGAGGGCGCCGAGCCGATCGAATTCCTGACCGACGTGCCATCGAGCCTGACGATTCGCGCCGACCGCGACCAGCTGTTCCGGGTGCTGTCGAACCTGGTGCGCAATGCCCGCCAGGCGATCGAGGCCACGCGCCGGCCCGGCACCATCGAGATCGGCGCCGGCGAGGACGAGCAGGAATGGTGGATCCGCATCGGCGACACCGGCCCCGGCCTGCCGAAGAAGGCGCGCGATTTCCTGTTCCAGCCGTTCTCGGGCGGCTCGCGCAAGGGCGGCACCGGGCTTGGCCTTGCCATCGCCGCCGACCTGGTGCGCAACCACGGCGGCCGGCTGGAGCTTTTGCGCAGCGACGAAGAGGGCACGCAGTTCATCCTGCACCTGCCGCGCGAGCTGGCGGGCCTGGCCTCGCAGGCCGAGGCGACGGCGGGCTAGGCCGCACCCGCGGGTTTTCCAAAAAAGTTTTCGACACGGGTCGTTTTGGCCTTGCGCCCCCCCGGCGCTCACTCTAAATCACCGGCTCACAGCGGACCCGTAGCTCAGCTGGATAGAGCACCAGACTACGAATCTGGGGGTCGGGCGTTCGAATCGCTCCGGGTCCGCCATTGAATTTCCAGACATCATTGCCCCTTTCGGGCGGCCTTGTCTTTCGAGGTTTGGCCTGTGCAGGCGAGCACGCAGCGGCAAATCGGCGTCCCGCGCTTCGGCCAAAGCCGGGCGCCCGGCCAGTTCGTGCTTGCGGTCGAAAGAGGGCGCGGCATGGCGCCCACCGACCGCGGCTGCCAAAGATGCTTGAAAGCCCGGACCTGTCCGGCGGGCGCGCCGGTGCAGGGTCCGGGACGTCGCGATGGACCGTGGCTCCCTGTGGTGTCATAGCAAGACTATGGGCGCCGAAAACCTCGGCCTTGCGGCATCGCGATTCGGCGCAGGCAGCGCCGCGGCGGTGGCCTGCGACGGCCCTCCGACCGCGATACGGCGCGGCCGGCGGGCCGGCTACTGCCGCGCCAGCCAGTCGGTGATGCAGCGGCGCAGGTTCGTCTCGCCCAGGGTGCGGGCGTCGTCGATCAGCCGCTTCAGTTCGCCCAGGTCCACGCGCCGGATCAGGTGCTTGACCGGCCCGATCGAGGCCGGGCGCATCGACAGCCGCCGGAAACCCAGCGCCGCCAGCGTCACCGCCTCGATCGGGCGTCCGGCATCCTCGCCGCAGAACGAGACCGGCACCCGCGCCTCGTCGCAGCGCCGCACGATCTGGTCGAGCAGCGAGATGAACGAGCTGTTCAGCGTGTCATAGCGCCGCCGCACCCGCTCGTTCTCGCGGTCGGCGGCAAAGAAGAACTGCTTGAGGTCGTTGCCGCCGACCGAGATGAAATCGCACATCTCGAAGAACTTCTTCGGCGCGAAGGCCAGCGAGGGCGTCTCGAGCATCGCGCCGACGCGGATGTCCGAGGGCATGGCATGGCCGAGCCGCTGCTCGCGCGCCAGCTGCTCCATCAACAGCTTGTGCGCCTCTTCGAACTCGCCCATCTCGGTGATGAAGGGGAACATGACGTAAAGCGGCCGCCCCACCGCGGCGCGGATCAGCGCCTGGAGCTGCATCCGCAACACGCCGCGCTTGTCGAGGCCCACGCGGATCGCCCGCCAGCCCATGGCCGGGTTCGGCTCGTCCTGCGGCTTCATGTAGGGCAGCACCTTGTCCGAACCGATGTCCAGCGTGCGGAACATCACCGGCTTGCCATGGGCATTGTCCAGCACGTGCGCATAGAGCGCCGCCAGCTCGCCCCGGCGGGGGACGCGGGTGCGGGTCAGGAACTGCAACTCGGTGCGGAACAGCCCCACCCCCTCGGCGCCCGAGCTTTCCAGGCTGGGCAGGTCGGCCATCAGCCCGGCATTCATGTAAAGCTGGATCGTCGTGCCGCATTTCGCGGTGGCGGGCAGGTCGCGCAGCCCGGCATAGCGCTTTTGCGCCTCGGCCTGCATCGCCATCTTGTCGCGGAACGCCTTGGCGACCGATTCCTCGGGGCGCAGATGCACGGTGCCCATGTCGCCGTCCACCAGGATCAGGTCGCCGTTCAGCGCCTCGGAGGTGACGCGCTCGGCATGGATCACCAGCGGGATCGCCAGCGCCCGCGCCACGATGGCGGCATGGCTGCCGACCGAGCCCTCCTCCAGCACCACGCCCCTGAGGCGCCGGCCGTAATCCAGCAGCTCGGCCGGGCCGATGTTGCGGGCGACCAGGATCGGGTCGTCGGGCATCTCGGCCCCGGTGTCGCGGCCCTGCCCGGTCAGGATGCGCAAGAGCCGGTTCGACAGGTCGTCCAGATCGTGCAGCCGGTCGCGCAGATAGGGATCGGCGGCGCTTTCCAGCCGGGCACGGGCCTGGCTTTGTTCCTTTTCCACCGCCGCCTCGGCCGAAAGCCCCAGCTCGATGGCCTCTTCCATCCGGCGCAGCCAGCTGCGGGAATGGGCGAACATGCGATAGGTTTCCATGACCTCGGCCGAATCGCCCGAGCCCATGTCCGAGGCGGCCAGCATGGAATCGACCGTGGTGCGCAGCATGGCCACCGCCTCGATCAGCCGGGCCTTTTCCTTCAGCGGATCGTCGGCGACCGGGTTCGTGACCACGACGCGCGGCTCGTGCAGCCAGACACGGCCCTCGGCCGCGCCCTCCTGCGCGGTCGAGCCGCGGAACATGACCGGAAAGCGGTGCTGGAGCGGCAGGCTGTCCGCCTGCGAGCCCAGGAAGGCGCCCAGCTCGGCCATCTCGGCCAGCACCATGGCGACGACCTCCAGGCCGTAAACCTCGTCCTCGTTGAACTGGCGGGCATCGCGGGACTGCACCACCAGGACGCCCAGCCGCTCGCCCACGCGCTGGATCGGCACGCCCAGGAAGCTGGAATAGACCTCTTCGCCGGTCTCGGGCATGTAGCGGAAACCGGGCTCGGCCGGGGCATTGGCGGTGTTCACGTGCCGGCCCGAGCGGGCGACGCGGCCGACCAGCCCCTCACCCAGGCGCAGCCGGGTCTTGTGGACCGATTCGGGCTTCAGACCCTCGGTGGCGCAAAGCTCCAGCGTGGCGGGGTCGCGGAAAAGATAGATCGAGCAGACCTCGGTCCCCATCGAATCGGCGATGTGATGGGTGATCTGGTCCAGACGGTCCTGGCCGCCCCCAGGGGCGGCCAAGGTTTCGCGCAGCCGCCGCAGCAGCTTGCGCGAGTCGCTGTCCTTGCGTTCGGGCATAATCCTCCCGCTTCAGCCTATCGGCCCGGATTCAGGGCTTTTCCAGTTCGAAGGCATCATGCAGCGCCTGAACCGCCAGTTCCATATACTTGCGGTCGATCAGCACCGAAATCTTGATCTCGCTGGTGGAGATCACCTTGATGTTGATGTTTTCATCGGCCAGCGCCTTGAACATGCGCGCGGCGACCCCGGCATGGCTGCGCATGC
Organism: Paracoccus sp. FO-3; assembly: GCF_006386455.1. Taxonomy (NCBI): domain Bacteria; kingdom Pseudomonadati; phylum Pseudomonadota; class Alphaproteobacteria; order Rhodobacterales; family Paracoccaceae; genus Paracoccus; species Paracoccus sp. FO-3. Next base: position 51,270 of record NZ_VCBQ01000020.1, read on the forward strand.
CGATGCCCACGACCGAGACCTTGGCGACCTCGGTGTCCACGACCAGGTCGTCATAGGCGATATGGCCGGCGGCCTTGGCATCCTCCATCGCCTTGCGGGCGCGGGCGACCTGGTTCACCGGGCAGGAAAAGGTCATGTCGGTCACCGAGCCGGGGTGATCCTCATAATCCTTTTCCGAGATGTTCTGGACGATCATGTCCACGTTCACGCCGGCCTCGGCCAGGGGCGCGAAGATCGCGGCCGAGATGCCGGGGCGGTCCTCGACCGTGACCAGGGTGATCTTGGCCTCTTCGCGGGAATAGGCGACGCCGTTGACGACTTTCGATTCCATGATTTCATCCTCATCGCAGACCAGGGTGCCGCTGTTCTCGTCGGTTTCCTCGAACGAGGACAGCACCCGCAGGCGGACCTTGTAGCGCATCGCCAGCTCGACCGAGCGGGTTTGCAGAACCTTGGCCCCCAGGCTGGCCAGTTCCAGCATCTCCTCGAAGGCGATCTTCTTCAGCTTGCGCGCCTTGGAGGTGATGCGCGGATCGGTGGTATAGACCCCGTCCACGTCGGTATAGATGTCGCAGCGCTCGGCCCCGAAGGCGGCGGCGAAGGCGACGGCGGTGGTGTCCGAGCCGCCCCGGCCTAGGGTGGTGATGCGGTTGTCGGTGCCAAGCCCCTGGAAGCCCGCGACCACGGCCACGCGCATGCCTTCGGCGAATTTCTGGTCGATGTTCTGGCGCGGGATGCTGACGAAGCGCGCCGCCGAATGCTGCGAGGTGGTGTTGATCGGCACCTGCCAGCCCTGCCAGCTGCGCGCGGGCACGCCCAGCTCCTGCAGGGTCAGCGCCATCAGCCCGGCGGTGACATTCTCGCCCGAGGCGACGACGGCGTCGTATTCGCGCGCGTCGAACAGCGGCGAGGTGGCCTCGACCCAGCCGACCAGCTCGTTCGTCTTGCCCGACATGGCGCTGACGATGACGATCACGTCATAGCCACGCTCGACCTCGCGCTGAACCTTCAGCGCTGCGTTCTTGATGCGGTCCAGGTCGGCAACCGAGGTGCCGCCGAATTTCATCACCAGAAGCGGCATTCCCTTGCCCCCAGCATCACCAGTTTTCAGGGGGGCCTTCTAGGGTCGGGACGGGAAAAGAACAAGGGGCGGCAGGCGTTTCCCGAACTTTCCGGTGCATTATTTTGCCCGTCCCGCCGCCAGCGCGGCCGGGATCTTGAAGCGGCGGGCGCGGGGCCGCAAAAGGGCGGCATGAAAGTGACGCATGACGAATCCACCTTTACGCTGACCGGCAAGATCTGGTCGGCCACCTATCCGCTGGACGAGCTGCCGAAATGGCTGGCCTTCTATCGCGGCCGCAAGGCGCGCTTTCCCAAGGCCGGCAACAGCTACGACGCCACCATCGCCGCGCTGGAGCAGCTGGAGCGGCAGCTTGCCGCCAAAAGCTAGGCACCGCGGCGGTCGCGCCAGCGGCTATGGATGGTCTCGCAATGGGCCGTTTCGGAAAAGATGCAGTCCATCAGCGCCATGAAGGCGCTGCGCCAGGGCGACGGCGGCTGACGATAGACGCGCGAGCAAAGCGGCTCTGATTGCTGTCCCCCAAGTGTCCGGTTGATGCAGACGGACGCGCTCCACCAAGCGTTCATGAGAACCTCGCATACTCATCAAAACACCTTCGATCAGACGAATGTGACGCCCTGAAAACAACGGGACGCCCATCCAGTCATGAAGCGGCGCTGATGCGGCAAAGTCACGCTGGCTTTTTCGGCAGGAATCCGCCGAGGCGGCCGCCGGACCCGTGCGGGAAAGCAGGAAGTGGTCGGGGCGAGAGGATTCGAACCTCCGGCCTACGGTACCCAAAACCGTCGCGCTACCAGGCTGCGCTACGCCCCGGACCTGCCGCGCTGTCTAGCGGCTGACCGCGCGGGGGGAAAGGGAAAACTGACGCGCCGCCCGCGCCTTCAGTCGCAGGGCGCCAGCGCATCCTGCTGCGGCAGGCGCGGATGCGACAGCACCATGCCGGGATGGATGCCCAGCCGCGCCGCGTCGCCGCCGCGCACCTCCAGCACCATCAGCCGCTCGGGCGCGGGATCGCCGGGCGCGGCGCCGGGAATCGCCGTCTCGTCCAGCGGCCGGGCCATGGGATGGACGTGGCGCACCTCGCCCCGCGCATCGATGAAGATCATGTCCAGCGCGATCTGCGTGTTGCGCATCCAGAAGCTGACCGGCTGCGGCGATTCGTAGATGAACAGCATGCCCTGCCCCGCCGGCAGGTCGCGGCGGAACATCAGGCCCCGTGCGCGTTCCTCGTCGCTGTCCGCGATCTCGACCGCGATCTCGACCGGCTTCCCCCGACCCTGGAACAGCGCCCGGTCGGGGTGGCAGGTGGCCGCAAGGGCCGGTGATTGATTTATGACAAGAAGAGCAAGAACAACCGAAACGGCCCGCAACTTCATACCGCGCCCGCGACCAGCCGCAATTTAGCGAGCGCGGCCGCTCCCCCCGGCTGTGTCTGCCGCGCCTCGATCGCGGCTTTCTCCCAGGACAGGATTTGTGCGGCCATCATCCCCCGCCGGCCATCGACCACGCGCAGCGCGATCGCCTCGCCCACGGCCAGATCGGCAAAGCCGGAATGGCGCAAGACCTCGACATGCAGGAACACGTCGGCCTTTTCGGCGAAGATATTGGCAAAGCCGAAGCCCTTGGCCTTGTCGAACCATTTCACCCGCGCCGGCAGCAGCGGCAGCTGCGCGATCTCTTCCGGCGTGGCCGAACACAGATCGGCGATGGCGGGCATCGGCTCGCTGGCGGGCGGCGTGATCTCCAGCACCTCGACCGCCTGCATGCCGCGCGGCGTCTTCTGGATGATGGCAACCACATGAGAGCCCTCGGCAACCGAGCTCTGGCCGAAATTCCTCAGCACGTTGGCGTGCAGAAGAATGTCGGCACCACCCTCGGGATCGGTCAGGAAACCGAAGCCCTTGCTGCCATCGAACCATTTCACGACGCCCGCAATCTTGCGCTGTTGCTCGTCGTCTTCTTCCATGTCGTCCTGTCACCCGTTAGAAAACCAGAAACCACCCGAAACTCCGGTCCCGCGCCCTTCGATCCCGTCTGAACGAAGGTGGAGCCGGATTGGTCAGGTTTTCCATACCATGGATAAATCGCGAACCCGCATCAAGGGCTAAGACGGCAGACTTGCCATAAACTTTGAATAATTTCTTGACTATTGTCCTCTGCCTCGCAGTTTTCGCCGGAAAAACCTCGTTTTGTCCAACGAAAACGGTCATGCAGGCGGAAGGCGCCATCGGCCCAGAACTCGATCTGGACCGGGTGGATTCGATAGCCGCCCCAATGCGGCGGGCGTGGCGGATTCAATCCCAGGTTGATTCCCAGCCGCGCCACATCGCCCATCAGCGCGCCGCGGCTGGCCAGCGGCCGGCTTTGCCGCGAGGCCCAGGCGCCGATGCGCGACTGCAAGGGACGCGAGGCGTAATAGGCGTCGGCCAGGTCGGATTCGACGCGGGTGACATTGCCGCGCACGCGAATCTGCCGGCGCAGGGACTTCCAGTGCATGACGAAGGCAGCGACCCCGGTCGCCTCGATCTGGCTGCCCTTGGCGCTTTCGTGATTGGTATAGAAGACGAAGGAGCCCTCCGCCCCCGCGCCCTCGATATCCTTCAAAAGCACCATGCGCACATCGGGCATGCCCACGGCGTCGACGGTGGCCAGCGCCATGGCGGTGGGGTCGTTCGGCTCGGTCCTTTCGGCCTCGGCCAACCAGCTGCGGGCGATGGCAAAGGGGTCGTCGCCCGCGAAAATTCCGCTGCGGTCGCTCATGGCTGCCTGCTTGCCGACACTTGATGCCTCCATGCACTTGTCCTAATCCTGCTGAAAACCGAAGAAGCGCGAGGGGCAGCATCATGTCAAGTGACGGCGGGAATGGGCTGATGAAGGGTCGCCGCGGCCTCATCATGGGCCTGGCGAACGACAAGTCCATCGCCTGGGGCATCGCCAGGGCGCTGGCCGAACAGGGTGCCGAGCTGGCCTTTTCCTATCAGGGCGAGGCGTTGAAGCGCCGGGTCGAGCCGCTGGCCGCGCAGATCGGCTCGGACCTGCTGGCCGAATGCGACGTGGCCGACGAGGCCTCGGTCGACGGGCTGTTCGCGACCATCGCGGAGCGCTGGGACAGCCTGGACTTCATCGTCCATGCCATCGGCTTTTCCGACAAGGAGCAGTTGCGCGGCCGCTATGCCGACACCACGCGCGACAACTTCCTGATGACCATGGACATCTCGGTCTATTCCTTCACCGCCGTCGCGCGCCGCGCCGCCGCGATGATGCCGAACGGCGGCGCCATGCTGACCCTGACCTATTACGGGGCCGAGCGGGTGATGCCGCATTACAACGTCATGGGCGTCGCCAAGGCCGCGCTGGAGGCCTCGGTGCGCTACTTGGCCGAGGATTTCGGCAAGGACGGCATCCGCGTCAACGCCATCTCGGCCGGGCCGATCAAGACGCTGGCCGCCAGCGGCATCGGCGATTTCCGCTATATCCTGAAATGGAACGAGCTGAACTCGCCCCTGCGCCGCAACGTCACCATCGACGATGTCGGCAAGTCGGCGGTCTATCTTTTGTCCGACCTGGGCTCGGGCGTGACGGGCGAGACGCACCACGTCGATTCCGGCTATCACATCGTCGGCATGAAGGCCGTGGACGCCCCCGACATCGCCACCACGAAAAAGGACTGATCCCCCGCGATGAGCGCCGAACAGGTCATCGCGCTTGTCTCGGCGCTGACGCTGGCGATCCTGACGCCGGGGCCGGCGATCATCGCCACGGTGCAGACCGCCTTCCTGCATGGCCGCGCCCGCGCCCTGCCCTATGCGCTGGGGCTGGCCACCGGCGCCTCGCTGTGGTGCTTTTTCGCCCTGGCCGGCCTCGCGGTGCTGTTCCGGCTGCACCCGGCGCTGTTCGTCGCGCTCAAGATCTTCGGCGGCTTCTACCTGCTCTGGTTCGCCTGGGCGCTGTGGCGCGCCTCGACCCTGCCGCTGCCGCCGGCGGCGGGCGGCGCCAGCAAGGGCTTCTGGGGCGGGATCGCGCTGAATCTTTCCAATCCCAAGCCCGCGCTGTTCTATGCCGCGCTGATCCTGTCGGTCTTTCCCGAGCCGATGGGGATCGCGCGCCAGGCGCTGATCTATGGCATCTGCCTTGCGACCGAGCTGTTCTGGTATGCGCTGGTGGCCGTTCTGATGTCGACAGCCGTCATGCGCGCGCGCTATTTTGCGGCAAAGTTCTGGATCGACCGGGCCGCCGGCATCGCCATGGCGCTGCTGGGCCTGCTTTTGATCGTCAACCACTAAGGAGCCAGCATGAACGATCGCCTGCCCCATGAACGCGGATTCCACATCAGCTGGGACCAGCTGCACCGCGACGCCCGCGCGCTGGCCTGGCGGCTCGAGGATCGCCCCTGGCGCGCGATCCTGGCCATCACCCGCGGCGGGCTGGTGCCGGCGATGATCGTCGCACGCGAACTTGACGTGCGGGTGATCGACACGATCTCGGTCAAGTCCTATCGCGGCAAGGGCGGGCAGGAACGCGGCGAGGTCACGGTGCTGAAGGCCCCCGACCCGGCGGTGATGCTGGACGGCGACGGCATCCTGGTGGTGGACGACCTGGTCGATTCGGGCCGCACGCTGGAACATGTGCGCACCATGTATCCCAAGGCGCATTTCGCCACCGTCTATGCCAAGCCCAAGGGCCGGCCCATGGTCGAGACCTATGTGACCGAGGTCAGCCAGGACACCTGGATCTTCTTTCCCTGGGACATGGCGCTGCAATACGTCCAGCCCTATCGCGGCGAGGACTGACCCCACGCGGCATGGCGCGGGCGGTCGGTCCTTCGGGATTGCCCCGGACATGCTTGTGGCGCATCATCGGATGGCGGACCGGACACGGCCCGTCGTCCCAGGGGAAGTCCCGATGCGACCGATGCTGCTTGCCGCGCTGCTGCTGCTGCCGATGCCGGCCGCCGCCTTCACGGCCCGCAACGGCATGACCGTCACGCAGACCGGCCCGGCCGAGATCGCGGTCGCCTATCAGCCGCGACGCGAGGATACCGACTATTGGTGTGCCGCCGGCGATTATGCGCAGCGCGCCCTGGGCCAGCCCAGCAAGACCCGGATCTGGCGCGCCACACCCAAGCCACGCGCGGCGGGCCAGGGGATCGTCTTTACCCTTGATCCCGCGCGAAAGGCGGAAGGGGCCGGCTTGTCCGCGTTCGGTTCGGGACCGCGCGACGGCTCGCTGCCCGTGGGGATGGCGGTGGGGAATTACTGCCGCACGGACATCCCCTTTTGGCAGGACTGACCGCTCCTGCCGCATTCCGGCGCAGCGGGGCCGACCACCTGCCCGGCCGGACCACCCACCGGCCTCCGCCAGCCGCCTTGGCACACCAGGGATCGCGGGCGGAGGGGGGGGGTGGAGCACGCCGGCAGCAACCGTGCCCTATTCCGGCGCAGCGGCGCCGGTCCGCCAGTTGCCTTGCCAGGCCAGGCATCGCGGGCGGGATTTGAGCCCGCCGGCGGCAGCCGCGCCCTATCCGTTCCCGCGCACGAAACGCGCCGCTTCCTCGGCCGCGCGGCGCAGGGCGCGGCTCTTGTTCACCGTTTCCATGAACTCGGCCTCGGGGTCGCTGTCATAGACCACGCCGCCGCCGGCCTGGATGTAAAGCTGCCCGTCCTTGATCACACCAGTGCGCAGGGCGATGCACATGTCCATCTCGCCATTGGCGGCGAAATAACCCACGCCGCCGGCATAGACGCCGCGCTTCTCCGGCTCCAGCTCGTCGATGATCTCCATCGCCCGGACCTTGGGCGCGCCCGAGACCGTGCCCGCCGGCATCCCCGCCAGCAGCGCCGACAGCGCATCCTCGCCCTCGTTGAGTTCGCCCACCACGTTCGAGACGATATGCATCACATGGCTGTAGCGCTCGATGGTGAACTGCTCGGTCGGGTGGACCGTGCCGATGCGCGCCACCCGGCCCACGTCGTTGCGGCCCAGGTCCAGCAGCATCAGATGCTCGGCCAGTTCCTTCTGGTCGGCCAGCAGGTCGGCCTCCAGCGCGCGGTCCTCGTCGGGCGTGGCGCCGCGCGGGCGGGTGCCGGCGATGGGGCGGATCGTCACCTCGCCCTCGCGCAGCCGCACCAGGATCTCGGGCGAGGCGCCGACGATCTGGAAGCCGCCGAAGTTCAGGAAGAACATGAAGGGCGAGGGGTTGGTGCGCCGCAGCGCGCGGTAAAGCGCAAAGGGCGGCAGCGGGAAATCCATCGCCCAGCGTTGCGAGGGCACCACCTGGAAGATGTCGCCGGCGCGGATGTATTCCTTGGCCTTCTCGACCGCCGCCAGATAGGCGGGCTTGCTGAAGTTGCTGCGCAGTTCGCCGATCTTCAGGTCGTGGCCCAGGGCGCGCGGCTCGCTGGGCTGGCGGTCCAGCGCGCGCAGCGCCTCCATCACCCGCTCGGCGGCCTGGGCATAGGCGGCGCGGGCGGGCGTGTCCGCGTCATGCCAGGCGGGGGCGCAAAGCAACACCTCGCCCTTGACCCCGTCCAGAACCGCAACGACCGAGGGGCGCATCATCATCGCATCGGGCAGGCCCAGGGGATCGGGGTTCACGTCGGGCAGCCGCTCGACCAGGCGGATCATGTCATAGCCGAGATAGCCGAAAAGCCCCGCCGCCCCCGCCGGGACGCCGTCCGGCATGTCGATGCGGCTTTCCGCGATCAGGGCGCGCAGGCTGTCCAGCGCCGGGCGGTCGTCGCCCGCGAACTCGTCGGAATAGCGCGCATTGCGGTTGATGCGGGCTTGGCCGTCGCGGCATTCCCAGATCAGGTCGGGCTTCATGCCGATGAAGGAATAGCGGCCGCGAACCTCGCCGCCGGTGACGCTTTCCAGCATGAAGGAATTGGGCGCGGCCTCGGCCAGCTTCAGCATCAGGCTGACCGGCGTGTCCAGGTCGGCCGCCAGCCGGATGGTCAGAAGCTGGTTGCGCCCCTCGGCCCAGCCGCGTTCGAATCCGGCGAAATCGGGGGTGATCTCCATCACTGGACCTGCGCGTTCACCGCATCCACCGCGGTTTGGTTCAGCGTCACGCCGGCCTGCGCCTGAAGCGCGCGGGTGAAATAGTCGAAGACGTCCTGGCGCAGCGAATCCGCCAGCCGGGCCGAGATGCCCTCGCGGATCTGCGCGGCCTCGTCGCCCTCGGTCTCGGCCGGGTGGATCCGGTCCAGCGTGACCAGGAAGACCCGGTTCTCGGCATCGACCACCTCGGTCGCGCCCTCATCGGCGATCTCGAAGGCCTGGGCCACCACGTCCTGCGGCACGCCGTTGATGAAACCGCCGCGGGCAAGGTTGGTCGCAGGCGTGCCGGGATCGGGGACGGGCTTCTCGGCCGCCGGAGCGGGGCTATCGGTCCCGGTCCCGGTCGCGGCGGCGCCGAGGGCTTGGGCGACCGGCGCGGTCGCCGCCGCCGGGGCCGGCTCGATGCCGGTCTCGGCGGCCGCCTCGGCCTCGACGCGGCGCTCCTCGGCCAGGGCAAGCAGCAGGCGATGGGTCTCGTTGCGCGCCCAGTCCTCGGCCACGCGCTCGCGCACCTCCTCGAAGGGGATCAGCGTCGGCGGCTCGATCTCGTCCAGCCGCATGGCGAAGACGCCGCCGTCGCCGGTCTCGAACAGTTCGGGAAAGTCCTTCTCGGTCAGCTGCGCCGCGCGCTGGCGGAATTCGGGATAGGCGTCGATGCCGTTCGGATCGGCCTCGGCGCCCTGGCTCCAGTCGATGCGGCCCAGCTGCATCGGCGTATCCTGCGCCATGTCCTCCAGCGCGGCGCCGCCGGCCAGCAGGTCGGCGAACTCGCCCGAGCGCTCCTCGATCTGGCGGCGGGCGCGATCCACCGCGGCCTCGAGCCGCAGGTCGTCGCGCGCCTCCTCGAAGGGAATGTCCAGCGGCTCCAGGATCGCGTTCATCGAGAACAGCGCCGGCCCCAGGTCGGAACCGGCCGGGCCGGCGACGCCGGGCTCTTCCAGCGCAAAGACCGCCTCGCCCGCGGCGCCCAGTTCGGCCTGGCTCACCTCGCCCAGGTCGATGTCGGCCAGCGTCAGCCCGCGCTCGGCGGCCAGCTGCTCGAAGGTGATCTCGCCGCGGTCGATGCGCGCCTTGGCTTCCTCGGCCGCGGCCATGGTCGGAAACACCAGCCGCTCGACCATGCGGCGCTCGGGCTGCTGGAACTCCTCGATCCGGTCCTGGTAAAGCTCGCGCAGCGCCGCCTCGTCGACCTCGACCTCGCCCTCCAGCATCTCGGGGGTCAGCCAGACATAGGTGATCCTGCGGATCTCGGGCGCGGTGAAGCGGTCGGCATTGGCCTTGTGCCAGGCTTGCAGCGTGGGCTCGTCCGGGGTGGCGACCGGCGCGGGCAGATCCTCGGCCGTCAGTTCGCGCCAATGGACGTCGCGCGTCTCCAGCAGCCAGCCCTGGGTCTGCGCCACCACCGGCTCGGGCGCGCTGACCCCGGCCAGCGCCGCGTCCTGCAGGATCAGCCGCGCCATGTCCATGCGCAGGTCATGTTCGAACTCGGCCTCGCGCATCCCTTCGCGGCGCAGCGCATCGGCATAGATGGCGCGGTCGAACTGGCCGTTCAGCCCGCGGAAGGCGGCGATGCCGGTGATCTGCTCGGCCACCGCCTGGTCGCCGACCGAGACGCCCAGCCGGTTCGCCTCGGCCTCGAGCGCCGCGGCGGTGTAAAGTCGCGCCAGCGCCGCCTGGTCCACGCCGATGGCCTTGGCCTCGGCGGCGCTGATCTGCCGGCCGGTGCGGGCGGAAAAATCCTGCATCTCGGCGCGCAGGGTGCCGGCATAGTCCTGGGCCGAGATCTCGACATCGCCCACCGCGCCGATGTCGGCCGAGCCGCCCGAGAAATTGGTGACGCCGAAGCCGCCCAGCCCCAGGACCAGCATGCCCATCAGCAACCAGACGATGGTCGATTTGCCCTTGCCTCGCATCTTGTCGCCGTGCCCCGCCATTGTTCTTGTCAGTCAGCGCAAGTCTTTAGGGTGCCGAGGCCCCGGCGGCAAGTGCCGCGACGCCGCGCCGCCTTTCCCGCAGATCACAATCCGGTCGGCCGGTCAGGGCCGGAACGCCTCCAGCCGGCGCATCAGCGCGGCGATGCCGTCCCGGTCGGCGTTGGCGAAGGCGATGCGGACATGGCGCGCGCCCTGCGCATCGCCCTCGGGCATGAACATGGTGCCGGGCAGCAGCAGCACCCCCGCCTGATGCAGCAGGCGCTGCGCCAGCTCGGGCGAGGGCATGTCGAACGGATGCTCGGCCCAGGCGAAATAGGCGCCGCAGCCCTTGACGCGCCAGCCGGGAAGCCGCGCCATGCCCTCGGCCATGGCGGCGCGGCGGGCAAGGATCTCGGCCCGCTCGCCCGCCAGCCAGGTGCGCAGGTTCGCCATGCCCCAGGCCGCGCCGATCTGGCCGATCTGGCCGGCGCAGATGGCGACGGTGTCGAGGAACTTCTCGATCTCGGCCAGGCGCGCCGGGCTGGCGATCAGCGCGCCGACGCGATGCCCGGTCAGGCGATAGGCTTTCGAGAAGCTGTAGAGATGGACCAGCACCTCGCCCCAGTCGGGATCGGCGAACAGGTCGTGCGGCGCGCCCTCGCGCGCATCGAAGTCGCGATAGGTCTCGTCCAGCACCAGCGCCAGCCCGCGCAACCGCGCCAGCTCGGCAAAGGCGCGCAGGGTCTCGGCCGGGTATTCCGCCCCCGAGGGGTTGTTGGGGCTGACCAGCACGATGGCGCGGCTGCGGTCCGTGACCAGCCTGGCCGCCTCGGCCGCGTCCGGCACCATGTCCGCGCCGCAGCGCAGGGGAACGGTGCGGATGCCCTGCATGTCGAGCCACATCTTGTGGTTGAAATACCAGGGCGTCGGCAGGATTACCTCGTCCCCCGGCCCGGCCAGGCTCTGGATCGCGGCGCAGAAGGCCTGGTTGCAGCCCTGGGTGATCGCCACCTCTTCGGGCCGGATGGTGCCGGCATAGGCGGCCGACCATTCGCGGGCCACCGCCTCGCGCAGTTCGGGGCGGCCCAGCACCGGGCCATAGAGATGCGCGTCGGGCCGCTCCAGCGCCGCCTGGGCCATGGCGCGGCGCAAGGGCTCGGGCGGCGGCTCGACCGGCGCGGCCTGGCTGAGGTTGATCAGCGGCCGCTCGGGCGGAAAGGTCAGTCCGGCAAGCCAGCGCCGCGCCTCCATGACGGGCGGGCGAAAGGTCGCGGCAAGGGCGGGGTTCAGCGGCAGCATGGCGACGGGCCTCAGTCGGTCAGGCGCAGCGCGCCGAAATCGGGCGGCGTGGACAGGTCGAGGCCCGCACCGGCTGCGGGCCGGACAGGCTCGCCGCCCTGCCCGCGCGCGGTGTCTTGCGGCGCGGCGGAAGGCTCTGCCATGCCGGGCGCCCCCTCGGGCACTGGGGCGGCAGGCGGCGAAGGGCGCGCGTTCCCGGCCGGCTGCGTTCCGGTCGAAACGGCAGGTGCATCGGGCGTCGCTTGGGGCTGCGCCTCAGACGCTGGGACGGCGGGCGGCGACGGCGGCGCGGACCCGGCCGGTTGGGGCATCGTGTCGGCGGATGCCGCGTCCGGGCCAGGTGCGGGGATCAGCAACGGGCGCGCGTCCTCGGCTGGCTGCGTCCCACCGGAAACGGCAGGTGCATCGGGCATCGCTTGGGGCCGCACCTCGGGCGCTGAGGCAGCGGGCGGCGACGGGGATGCGTCCGCGGGCGGTTCCGTCCCAGCGGAAACGGCCGGCGCGGCGGGGGGCGGTTGGGGCACCGTGTCGGCGGATGCCGCGTCCGCTCCAAGGGCAGGGGCTGGCGAAGCCGGCTGCGTCCCGGTGGAAACGGCAGGTGCCTCATGCGCCGCTCGAGGCTGCGCCTCGGGCGCCGGGGCCGGCAGGGCGCGTTCGGGGGCGCGGTCCAGCACGGGCACCACCACCTGGCCGGGCGGCGGCACCGGGATCGGCGCCTCGCCCGCCGGATCGGGCAGGTCGATGGGATCGGCCTCGGGCAGGGCAATCCGGGGCGCGGCGGGGCTTTCGGCGGGCGCAAGCGGGC
>NZ_VCBQ01000200.1:0-3736 GCF_006386455.1 Paracoccus sp. FO-3
GCCCGAACGGCTGGTCATGGAACTGACCGCCCACCGGACACTCGCGCTGCGCGAGGCCATCGGGCGCTCGCCGGACGTTGCTCTGACGCTTCTCCTCTTGAAGCTGGTGACGGATACTTTCCGCACCTCATCTGCTTCCGGCAGTTGTCTCGAGGCCTCCGTGCGCCACGTCTACATGTCGGCGCAAGCGCCCGATCTGAAGGACAGCGTCGTGGCGAAGCTCGTCGATGAGCGTCACGCAGCCTGGGAGGTCGATCTGCCCCTCGGCGACGATGCGGCGCTCTGGGACTATTTGACCGTGCTCGACCAGGGCAGCCGTTTGGCGCTCTTGGCGCATTGCCTCAGCTTCGGGATCAACGCGCTCCATGAGAAGGTGAACCCCTATGGCGCGGGCATCTCCGCCAGCGGCTTGACCCGCCGCATGGCCCATGCCGACCTGGTGGCACGTGCGGTCGATCTCGACATGGTCGAAGCGGGGTGGGAGCCGACGGTCGACGGCTACCTCAACCGAGTGCCCAAGGCCCGCATCCTCGAGGCCGTGCGCGAGGCGAAGGGGGAAGGGACCGCGCAGCTTCTCGATCACCTGAAGAAGGGCGAGATGGCCACCGAAGCCGAGCGGCTCCTCAAGGGCAGCGGCTGGTTGCCCGAGGTCCTGCGCCGGGCCGATCTGGTCGCACGCGATGGCGAGGAGATCGCAGAAGGGCAGGGGGAGTACGCGGGCGAGCCCGAGGACGTCGATCTCCCGGCCTTCCTGACGGCCGGTCTGCCGGAGAGTGCTGCGTCCATGATGGCTGCAGAATGATCTGAGCCATCCGGGGGCGGGGAAACCCGCCCCTAACTCTGATAAAATACAGTAGTATCAATATGATGAATGCGAACTCTCGCATTCGGGATGAGGAATCATGTCTGCAACAACCATCATCGACTCAGCCCCTCTCGGGGCGCTCATTCGCTACACCGACGGCAGTCCCAAGCCCCCGTCACGGTTCACCAAGAAGCTAGCAGCCTGGGAGCGCTCGAACGGCGTCGGTCGTCTCGTGAAGAAAGAACTTCCTCGGGTCTATCCGACCTGGACCGCTCCGGCCTCCTTCACGCTGCATGAAGGGAACTTCTCTTCGGACGGAGTGATCCTCGTCACGATCATGCGCAGCCATTCGGCCGACAGCCGTCTGATCTTCGAGGTGGCGGAGGAACCGAAGCACGGGCAGGTGCGCGTGCTGCTCGACTTCGGTGGCAACACCGAGCTGCTGCATCTTGCAGAGTCCGTCACAGCGGCGGAGCTCTGGATCGTACGGGAGGGCTATCGCAACGCACGGTTTGAGATCGTCGGCGCCGAGGACGGCGATAGGGCAGGGGGCGCGGACCTGGCCGCCTGAGCCCTGCAAAGACGTGAGGGGACTGCTCATTGGCGGGCCTCTCACCGACCACATGAACCTCGCCCCGCGATGCCGCGGGGCACCATAGGATCCATCCCGAAAGACGGAGGCCTTCAACCAAGAGCCTACCCGGGAGGCTGGTGGCGTTCCGAGCATCAGCGGGACAACCGGCTCCTGACGTTGGGGCACCATCCCCCGCTCGCCATTCCCTTCCTTGCCCCGAATCCGGTCTTCGAGATCAACCCGCGCGGGGTCGGACTACGGGCAAGCCCGTGCCGCCGGGTGGATTCGGACGAGCCGAACGCACCCGGTGATGTCAGCCAGTCTTCGGGCCTGCGGGGTCCTGTCGCGCGGGGGATGGTCCCCCGCCTCCCAGACAGGAGCCAAACAGATGTCCCGCAAAGATGCTCACGCCTTCGCAGCCTCCCTCGCCGCCACGCTCATGGTCTCGATCGTCGTCTTCCAGGCAGGGGATGGAACCTTCGGCGCCGTCCCCGCCGATGAAATCGACGGCGACGAGGTCCAAGTGATCGCCGAGGTCGACCCGTGGGCATGATGCCCACGGTTTCTCCCGAGGCTCGGCATCGGGGCAGGGTCCCCGATCCGGGCCTTGCGCCGGTCAACCGTCCCAGTCGAGCGCTCGGAAGTGCCGCCAAGTGCCCGGCGGCGTTTCTCTGGAAGTCGCTTGATCATCGAAAGCGTTCGTCGGAAGCTGAACAAGACGGCGCGGGGTCCGATGAATGCTCTATAAATCTTTGATTTCATTATACGGATCGTCGCTCGCTGGTAAGTCGGCTCCCAAAGACGACTTGATCTGGCACTTCGCACCGTCCGACGACCTGCGGCAGTTCCGAGTTTACGCGCTTGATGCGCTGCAGCAGGCCAAGGTGTTTCTGCTCGATCACCTGGCAGCCGCCTACACTGACACGCTTCACGATGCTGTCTCCAAGCAGGCAGAGGAAGTTGGCGTGCCTGCCATGGCGATCCTCGGTGAGGTGAAGCTTCCCGCTCCCATCGTTTGGGTAGAGTTCGACGATCGCGAGCTGGGCGTTGCACGATTTGAGCGTGCTTCACCTGTGACCACGCACGATGACAAGCCTTCGGGAACGGGACTGCGCGGCTACCTCCTTGATGACCGCCACGAGGGCCATTTGCGCATTACAATGTTCCACCACCGCGAGAATTCGCGCGTCGTCGATCCGATCTGTGCACTGCTTGTCAACCGGACACCGACAGGACAATTGAACTATGACGACGTTGAAGTTGAACTCAGTCGGTCCGTTGTCGATTTCCGCTTGCGGAGCGGCGATACGATGGAAATGATCCAAGGTCGCCGCACGGTGCACCAGGTTGAAACAGGGTATGACCTGTTCATTCCCTACGCTCTGTTTGCAATGTTGGTCTCACCTGATCTTGGTGGGATTATCCCGACGGAAACTGAAACCTTCACCGCCAAGGACACGAAGACTGCCCGCAAGTTTGGCAAGTCGTGGATCCTTGGCGCCCAGAAATCTCATCTGACGATCCGGATCGGCCCGCAGGCTGCTGCGCATTTGGCGGAGAGAACCGCTCGCCTTGAATTCGAGCGGCAGACAGTTGAGGAGCGGAACGGCCCTGTCCGTCATTGGGTGTCCGAGCATGAGCGGCACTACCGAAGCGGCAAAGTCGTTCTGGTTAAGGGGCATCATCGGGGCCAAGCACCTGACCCCAATCTGCCGACACGGGTGATGGGGCCGAAGCCAGATGCGGCCAGTTTTGATTTTCCCGCCACCGAGGCGCCAAACTAAGATTGCCCCGGCATTTTCTGGCTTCGAATTAAGACCGCGAGCTCGCTCGGGTCTCTGCCCGCATTGATATGATCCGCGAACCATTGCGGTTTCCGGCCACGGCCAGACCAGGTGAGAGCCGCATTCTCAGGGTGACGGTACTTCGCCCCGGCTGGCGCACGGGTTGTTTTCACCTCAACACCGATCAGGTCGGCGAGGGAGTAGCCCATCTCCTTGGCGATGGCTTCCAGCTTGGTGCGGGCTTCGGCCTTGTGACGGTCCTCGTACGAGGAAATCGCCTTGGCGAGGTCCTTCTGCAGTTGCTGCAGTTCCTTGAGCGACATCGCCTCGAGATTGAAATCAGCCATCGGGCCCTCGTGTCCTGTATGAGGCGTCCGGGATAGCCGTCAGGTCGAAACATCGCAACTCCCACGGAAGTCTGCGTGATAGGGCAGGGGGATGAGGTTGGCTTGAGCCGCCGGGTCGATGCTCTCGAAGATGCTTCAAGCCCGTTGCCTTGGCCAGGAAGGCCGAGTTCTGCGAGAGCCCCGGGTCGCCCCTATCCTTGGTGCCATCCCTTCGACTGACAATCCC
>NZ_VCBQ01000201.1:0-3721 GCF_006386455.1 Paracoccus sp. FO-3
CGCGGGCGCCCCGGCATGCCGGGGCGCGCGCACACTGCCCGAGAACCGAGGAAAGGCTGGAAAACACCGGCATGGATGACAACACCGACCCGGCCGCATTCGCCGTCCCGACATTGCAGACCCGCGTCGAAAGCTGGGAATGCGACTTCAACGACCACTGGAACGCCCGCTACTATTCCCGCAGCTTCCAGATGGCGGCCGAGACCGTCGCGGCGCTGGCCGGCGGCGAAAATCCCGGCATGGCGGCCATCGCCCTGCGCGTGATCCGCTTTCACCGGGAACTTCGCGCCGGCGCCGCGGTCGAAATCCGCTCGCTGCGGGTGGCGGATGGCCCCCATGCCGGTGCCGCGGTCCATCTGCTGTCCAGCGCCGGCGCGCTTTCGGCCACCGCCTTCGACCTGCCCGGCACCGGCGCAAGCCGCCTGCCGGCCATCCGGTCCGGCCTGCTGGCCACGGCCCTGCCGCGCGGCGACATCCTGGCCAAGCTGGCGGCGACGAGCCGGCCGGGCGACCACCTGACCATGTCCGGCCCGGTGCGTCCCGACGACCTGGACCACAGGGGCGCGCTGCTTTACGAAACCATCATCCGGCGGGTCGGCCACGGCATGTATGACCGGCTGGCCCTTGCCGGCCTGACGCCGGAGTTCACCCGCGACACCGGGATCGGCCGGATGGCGGCGCAAAGCTCGGTCCGGCCCGTCCACCGGCCCTGCCCGCCCGGAACCGTCCTGCGCGTCCGCTCGCGCATCTCGCAGGTGGGCGCAAAGATCTTCTCCACATGGCATTGCCTGGAAGCCGCGGATGGCACGGCGCTGGCCCATATCGCGCATGACATGCTTGCCGTCGACCTGGAGCGGCGCCGCGCCGTCACCCCGCCCGCCTTCCTGCAGGATGCGGTCGGCTGAGAAGGCGGCCGCCGCAGGCCCAGATTACCGGCCCGGCCACGCGCCTCGCCCGCCTTTCGGCCCTTCGCAACCGGGTCGCATGGTGCGCAGCGGCGGGGTGGCGACCAGCCCGGTGCAGGCCGGGCTGGGCATGACCATCCAGCCCGAATGCCTGATCTATCGCGACAGGCTTGGCGAGGTCGCGGTCGTGCGGCGGGACGAGCCCTGGGCCAAGCGCCCGATCCTGATCACCCCCGCCCAGGGCAGGGTGCCGGGGCGCGCGGCTGATGGCGCAGCCTCTGGATCGCCCGCCTCGGCCTGATCGCGGCCTCCAGGTTTTCCCGATAGCCTGCATCGCTTCGGCCTGCCGAGATTGTTCTGGCCTACAGCGCGGCATTTCCACGAAAATCGGTGGCGATACCAGACGCAGGGGCGGGACCGGCCCCTGTACATGAAAATCGCGACGATCCGCGAAGCGGGAGGAAACGACATGAAACCGAGCAGCCTGGCGCTGGCCGCCGCTTCCTGCTTCCGACCCCGGCGGCAGAGGGCAAGCCGTCGTGCCGGCTAGGTTTCCTCACCCGCCAATTTGCAAGAACAAATTCTGCACAGCAAAATTAACTGTTGATTCGCGAAACGATTCTGCTAATCAATCTGTCCAGGGACGCAAGCCGGCTGGAAACGCCTCGGCACGCCTCGGGGAGGGATGAAATGAAAACCTGGCTGATCACCGGCGCCGACAAGGGGCTGGGCCATTCGCTGGCACAGTCCGCGCTGGCGCAGGGCGACAATGTCGTCGTCACCGTCCTGGCCGCAGACGGCCAGAGCCCGCTGGCCCAGGCATTCCCGGACCGTTGCCGGTCCTTTCACCTGAACGCCGCCGACCATGCCCGCTTTCCCGCCGTCGTCGCCAAGGCCGAGGCGGCCTTCGGCGGCATCGACGTGCTGGTGAACAATGCCGGCTACGGCCTGGCCTCGACCGCCGAGGAAACCCCGGCCGAGAAATACCGCCCGCTCTTCGACGTGAACTTCTTCGGCACCACCGAGATGGTGCGCGCCGTGCTGCCCGGCATGCGCAAGCGCCGGCGCGGCCATGTCATCAACTTCTCCTCGATGGTCGGCTTCGCGGCCGCGCCGGGCTTCTCGTTCTACAGCGCGGCGAAATTCGCGGTCGAGGGCTATTCCGAGGCGCTGGCCAAGGAGGTGGCGCCCTTGGGCATCAAGGTGACGATCGTCGAGCCGGGCGGCTTTCGCAGCGATTTCGCCGGGCCGTCGCTGGATACCAGATTCTCGCAGATCGAGGATTACGCCGAGCTGGGCGCGGCGCTGCGCGGCTATACCGCGGCGCGGCACGGCAAGCAGCCCAACGATCCGGCGCTGCTTGGCCCCGCGCTCTGCCGCATCGCCGCCGAGGCCGAGCCGCCCCTGCGCCTGCCGCTGGGCCGGGACGCGCTCGACTACATCCGCGCCGACATCGCCCAGGTCCTGGCCGAGTTGGAGCGCTGGGAAGACATCGCAGGCTCAACAACCAGAGAGCCCTGAAAAGGGGCCGCATCGCGACAACAATGGGAGGTCGTCATGTCGCACAAGTGTTTCGGTTTCATGGTCGCAGCCATGATGTCGGTGTCCGCACCGGCCATGGCGCAGGAAACCACCTTCAAGTTCGCGCATTTCCTGCCCGCCAGCCATCTGATGTGGGAGGAAGGCGGCAGGATCTTTACCGATGCGGTGGTCGAGGCAAGCGGCGGGACGGTGAAATGGAACGTCTATCCCGCCGCCCAGCTGGGCAAGGATTCGCTGGCGGTGCTCAGCGCGAACCTGGCCGATGTCTCGCTGATCGCGCCCTCCTATGCGCAGGAGAAGTTCCCGCTGAGCGCGGTGGTCGAGCTTCCCGGCGGCTATTCCACCTCTTGCGAAGGCACCGCGAAATTCTGGCACCTGAGCCAGCCCGGCGGCTTCCTGGCACAGGAAGAGTTCGACGCGCTCGACATCCATCCGCTGTTCGTGCTGACGCTGTCGCCCTACAAGGTCATGACCTCGCAAAGGCAGGTCGAGCGGCTGGAAGACATGGCCGGCCTCAAGCTGCGCGTGACCGGCGAGGCCATGGACAAGACCGTGCGCGCCCTAGGCGGCGTGCCCGTCCGCATCCAGTCCAGCGAGATGTATGATTCGATCAGCCGCGGCACGGTCGACGGCGCGCTTTACCCCTTTGGCGGCGTCACGCCCTACAAGCTGGAAGAGGTGCTGCACAACGCCGTCGGCGGCCCCCGGCTGGGCTCGGGCATCGTGATCTACGCGATGAGCAAGAAGGGCTGGGACCGGCTGCCCGAGGACATGAAGGCCATCTTCACCGAGGCGGCCGCCATGGCCCAGGAGGCGGCCTGCGCGGCGCAGGATCGCGAGGACAGCCAGATCCGCGACCAGATCGTCGCCGATGCCGGCTTCAAGGCGATGGACCTGCCCGCCGAGGAAAGCGCCCGCTGGGACGCGGCGCTGGAGCCGGTCGTCCAGGACTGGGCGGCGCGGATGGACGCGCAGGGCAAGAAAGGCTCGCAGGCGCTGGAAGCCTATCGCGCCGCAAGCCCCGAATTCTGAAAACCGCGGTCCCCCCGACCCTTCCGGGGCCAGGGGGACCGCATGGCCAGGCCTGCCTGTCCCGGACGCTTCCCCGCCGCGGGGAATGACGGGGGCAGGCAAAGCGCCCGGCCCGCCGCAGGACGGCACCCTGTCCGGCCTTCCCCACGGGATCGCCGCGGGTCGCCTGCCGGCACAGCCCATCGTTCGAAATCCCGCAACCGGCCGCACCTGCCGTGCGGCGCGATGCATCACCAGGCTCA
>NZ_VCBQ01000202.1:0-3709 GCF_006386455.1 Paracoccus sp. FO-3
GGGAAGCGGTGAAAAATCGAGGTGCCCTACAGATACCGGACAGCCTGTCCATATCCGGGGATATCCCCCGGCAGTCACGCCATAGGGATATTCTGCATCACCTGTCCGTGAAGGGGCGGAGGCGCGGGGTCGTAAGAGTTTTCTGTGCTCGTGGTCGCGGCCAGAGAAAACGTCCGACCAGACGAGATTGCTGGGGTTCCATCATAGAAGATTTTCCGCTATAATGGAAAAGTGATGATGGTCGCAAGGTCGCGAGGCAATGACGTTTAATCCTTCCTTATCGAGTGCGCTCGGAAGCAAGCTTTCACAACTTCGTCGCAAACGGGGTCTGACCCTTGATGGCCTGGCCGAACTCAGTCTGGTCAGCCGCGCAGCAATTTCAGCGCTCGAACAGGGTAATGGTAACCCACGTGTGCAAACCCTCTGGAATCTCGCTGATGCACTGGGGGTTAATTTCAGCACGTTGCTTGATGACTCCACCGACACAATTGTTTCCGATGAAGACGGAATCAGAGTTCGTCTGCTCGAACGGCAAACCTCCCCCAAGATGGTGGAAGTCTTCCTGATGGAGCTTCCTCCAGGTGGGGCTCGTTATGCGAAAGCTCATCCCAGGGATGTTCGCGAGCACATCGTCGTGCTGGCAGGAGAAATGCGGGCAGGTCCCAGCGAAGCTCCCAGCCTTCTGAGGTCGGGTCAGTCAATTTCGTTCGCAGCCGACACGCCCCATCTGTATGCCGGAGGCGAGAGCCCGTCGAGGGCTATCGTCACGGTAGTCTATCCGGAGCCGAGCTACGCATCTGGCCCTGATCGCGATCTGGCATGGCCCGGAAATGCGGGAGAATGGGATGCGGTTTCAGCCCTGCTCGCGCGCGCCGCAATCGAGGTGCAGAACGGCCTTGAAGTCAACGTGACCACGTTCGGACCGCCGGTTCCCGAGGCAAAGCGAGCGCATCGCGAGCTTGCTAAAGTCGTCGAAGGGCTTTTTCCATCACCGGTAATCCGACGGTTTGTGACCTGCGAACTTGGCCCTTCCGTTGTGTCGCTCTACCGGCCTGCCCAAATGTCGCATCTCGGCGCGTGTCCGCCCACTTTTTCGAGTAATCTTGCAAGGAGATGCTGGGGTTATGCAGAAAGCGCGCTGGAACCTGCCTCCGCTTCCCGGGTCGAGGAGTGGAGCAAGCTGTCGCTACAGCCGGGACCGATCGTTGAGACCTCATTGCTGGCCGAACTATGCACTCGTGCCGGTCGCGCAACCGTACCTTACGGGGTTGGCAGTTCGTTACATGAAAAGACTGTCAGGGCAGATGCGTCTCAAAGGCTTTTTGAAGCCCGTATCGATGTAGATGCATATGAAAGCTATGAACTGGTCCACCCTGCCTATGCACGGCAAACGCTGGCGGTTGCGGCCCAGCTGCCAGCCGAAACAGAGCAGGCCGGACCTCGGATACTTGACATAGGGACAGGCCCCGGACTGCCGTTAGCTATGTTGCTGGAATTGCGGCCTGATATTCGTGCCGTGGCCGTCGATCCGAGCGACGTTGCGTTCGGCCACTTGTCGAGGCGATTTTCTGGGAATGGCAATGTTGAGATAATTCACGGCTCCGTCACGGAGTTAGGTGAGCCGGAAAAGCCGTTCGATTGCGCGGTTTCCATCGGAGCATCGCATCACCTCGATACGGCCGCGTTTCTGTGTGCTATCCGAGATCAATTGAAATCAGGCGCACGTTTAATCGTTGCCGATGAAATGATTGCGCCTTACAACACGCTCGAGCAGCGTCAGTGCCGATTACTCAGGCATCACCTTTGGTACGTGCTGGATACGCTGGTCAGCCTGCCAAGCGATGCCGATTCCGCCGATGTACGCACGGCCGAGCGGCTAGCGACGGTTCTTCCGCTTGCGTCAGCTTTCGCCCACAAGGGTAATCACGATGCAGCAATGCGCCTGACCCGTGACGTCTATGAGGAGGTCAGCGAGTTGAAGCGGCCTGTGGTCCCCTCGACCCCGCTCGCTGTATTTTCACGTTTCCATCTGCTTGAGTTGCAGGCCCTGATTGCCGGACTGGATTACGAGGTCGAGCAGAAAACCCATCCCGGCCGTTTCATCGCGCTGGCAAATGCCTGCGGTCTGGATCTGGCACACCACCAGAGAATATATGCCACCGATGGCGACGGACATCTGGATGGTGGGACGCATCTTTTCGTATTCGAGGCCCGCTAATGTCTTCGATTTCCTCTTTTCTCAATGGCGTTGGTGCGGCGTTGCCGATAGCAGCTGCCTATGTGCCGGTGGCATTCACACTGGGCGCCGCGTCATCCCAGCTGGGATTTGCGCCCGTAGAGAGTGCATTGTGGTCTTTGGTGATGTTCTCAGGAGCGAATCAAGCGCTTCTGCTGAGTTCTCTGGTAGCAGGGACCCCGCTTGTTCTAGTCGCCTTCTTATGTGCAATTGCCAGCTTCAGGCACATTCTCTACGGAATTGTGCTGGCGGACCGCGTACCAGAGGGATCAGCCGTCAGGTTCCTGTTCGGCTATGGACTGACAGATGAAGTATTTGCTACTGCAGTCGGCACGGATCGCGATTCATCCCGAAAACTGGCGGTTAACTGGCTTATTGGTCTGGCACTGACCGCACTTGTAGTCTGGGTGATCGGCACAGGAGTGGGGAGTGCCGTTGGCGACGCGCTTGAGGCTGCCTCGCCGAAGGTCCAAGGTGCCCTGAACTTTGCTCTTCCTGCCCTGTTTCTTGCGCTTGTTTGGTCAATGGCAAGTCGCAGCACCCTGGTCCGAATGATGATGGCAAGTGCCATTGCCATTGGCTTCGTCAGCTTCGGCCACCCGCAGTTGGCGATCCCGGCTGGCGCTGTTGCGGCCCTTTTTCCGGTGCGTTCCCAATGATTATGGAATTGTGGGTCGCCATCATGGCAATCGGGGTTTGCACGGGCGCAACCCGCATCGCACCATTGTTTTTTGCTGGACGCAGGAAAGAAAATGACGTCCGGCGTCCAGCGTGGCTGAATTCCCTAGGCCCGTGTTTGCTCGCTGCTATGGCCGTCGTGGTTATCCTGCCTGCAGTTCAGTCTTCGGTGCGAGAAGAATCGATAACGCCCACTGCCATATCCTTTGCAGTTGTGGCGGCAGTTATGATTATTCGCCGTGACCCCGGACTGGCGACAATCGGAGGGATGCTCGCATATTTCCTGCTAAGTTAGACCTATGCACCGCCTTCAGATTGTCCGGCACAAGTGTCACGCTGACTTGCGGATCAAATCCAGTAGCAATTTCAGTGCGCTAGCTTTCGTTTATGGGAATCGGACTCGACGAGCTGGATTAAAAGACCGACCTGATGCTCAAGCATCATGGCGGAGGCGACCCTTATCGTGCTGATGCCGGCTCTGGAGCAGAGGACGCATGCGCTCTTGGCGTGTGGTGTCTGATGACGGTCAGGCCTTCCTGATGCACTGGTGTTTTCGGTGGGTGAAATCAGCGGCGCAGGTCGTTGGAGATCGGCCCGGCGCGCTGGCCAGTCCAACGGCTGATTGTGGAGATAGCAGACGGCCTCTTCAAAGGGGGGGGAACCGATGGAGCAGGAATATCAAGGCAGGTTGAAATCTCGTGTCAACAATCCCCCGTCATGGGAGCGCCCGGTTCAATGGCCGGAAACCGGTCTGCCCTTTGATCTCCGGGCGGTCCGTTATGTCCTGGCCGCCGC
>NZ_VCBQ01000203.1:0-3658 GCF_006386455.1 Paracoccus sp. FO-3
CCAGCGGCTGAAGCGGTCGATGAAGCGTTCGGTTGGCGCGCGGGCCTCTTCAGCTTCTTCGACCAGGCGGATGATGCGGGCGATGGTGTTGTCCTCGGGGCCCTTGGTGACGCGCACGCGCAAGGCCGCCTCGGTATTTATCGCCCCCGCAAAGACCGAGTCCCCCGGTCCGCGCGACTTCGGCACGCTTTCCCCCGTCACCGGGCTTTCGTCGATGCCCGAGGTGCCCTCGGTGATCTCGCCATCGGCAGGAATCCGGTCACCGGGGCGCACGAGGATCATCTGGCCGATGGCAAGGCTGGACGCCGGAACCTCGCGGGTCGTGCCCCCAACCTCCAGAAGGGCCGTTTTGGGCACGAGATTTGCCAGCGCCCGGATTCCGTCCCGCGCCTTGCCCGCGGCCACACCTTCCAGCACCTCGCCCACGGCGAACAGGAACACGACCAGCGCTGCCTCCTCAGCCGCGTCGATGATCAAGGCACCGATGGCCGCGATGGTCATCAGGCTTTCGATGGTGAAGGGTTGGCCCATCCGCAGCGCGGCGAAGGCACGATGCGCCACGGGGGCGACACCGATCAGGCAGGCAGCAATGAAGGCCCAGCGACCGATCTCGGGCGCGAGGGTTTCCACAACCCAGGCGGCCCCAAGGAGCAAGCCAGTCACGATCACCAAGCGCCCCTTGGCGGTCTGATACCAGTGCTTGCCCCGATCGGCGGGTACGTCATGCACATGGCCGAGGCTGTCGTGGCCGCTGTCGTCAGACCTTACTATCCGTTCCGCCTGCGTGGCGTGGTCGTGACTTGTGTGGTCGTCTCCGCTCTCCTCGCCGCGCGGGTTGGTCGCGGGGGGCGCTCCCGGCAGAACGAAGTCCTTCTTCGCCCCGGCCGCGCGCGGTGCAATCCCGTAGCCTAGCGACTTGACCGTGGACTCAATCTTCTCGCGGCTGGTCCGGCCCTCGTCCAGCGTCAGGCGCAGGCGTTCGGACATGATGCCGACCTCGACGCCGCTAACCCCTGGCAGCCGCGCCACAGCATCTTTGATCTTGGTGGCACAAGATCCGCAGTCCATGCCCGAAACTGTCCAGTCGCAGGTGGCTTCGCGTGTAGCGTCTGTCATCGTGGTCCCCTCTGTCCGAATGCGGACAGTTGCCTTCATCGAATCAGGAACCTAATGTCTCTAGCAACTATAGCTTCAAGGGGAATCTGATGCTGACCATCGGGAAACTCGGGCAGCAGGCCGGGGTCAAGGTGCCGACAATCCGTTACTACGAGCAGATCGGCCTTCTTCCGGAGGCCGAGCGCAGTGCCGGAAACCAACGCCTCTACAGCCGCAAGGCGCTGGAGCGGCTGGCCTTCATCCGGCATGCGCGCGACCTTGGCTTCACACTCGAGGCGATCCGCGATCTCCTAAGCCTGTCAGACAATCCCGACCAATCCTGCGCCGCCGCCGATGCCATCGCTAGGGCCCAGTTGGCCGAGGTCGAGAGCCGCCTTGCCCGCCTCACGGCGCTTAAAGCTGAACTCGAACGCATGGTCCTGCAATGCGCGGGCGGTCGGATCGCAGACTGTCGGGTGATCGAGGTTCTGGGCGACCATTCCCTCTGCGCGACCGATCACAGCCACCCGGAACCCGAGTTGTCCTCGTGACCGCCCCTGGCACACTCGCCATCTACATCTGTGCCGCACTCGCCGAAATCGCAGGCTGTTTTGCGGTCTGGGCCTGGATGCGGCAAGGGGCAAGCATGCTCTGGCTGGTCCCGGGGATCCTTAGCCTTGCGGTCTTTTCGTGGCTCCTGACTCTTGCCCCTTCGGATTTCGCCGGGCGCGCCTACGCGGCCTACGGTGGCATCTACATCGCCGCCTCGCTGGTCTGGCTGTGGGCAGTGGAGAAGCAACGACCGGACGCGTGGGACCTGAGCGGTGCCATGCTCTGTTTGCTCGGAGCGGCAATCGTCCTCTTTGCACCGAGGGCAACCGGAAACTGATGCGACGCAGCGGGTTCCGGCGAGCAATGATCACCTTCGTTCACCGGCGATGTCGCGAACTTTCAGTGCCGAAGAGCAGGCATGGGCAAGCCCAACCAACAAGCCATTGCAACTTAGGGTCAGGACCCATTGATCATCTGCTTGCGACGTGATTCAGGCTCCGTAAGGAGACTGACCAATGAGCAATCTTTTCTGGCTGACCGACGCGCAGATGGCACGGCTCGAGCCCTTCTTTCCCAAGAGCCATGGCAAGCCGAGGGTCGATGACCGTCGGGTGTTGAGCGGGATAATCTTCATCAATCGCAATGGGTTGCGATGGTGCGATGCGCCGAAGGAATATGGCCCGCCCAAGACCCTCTACAACCGCTGGAAGCGGTGGAGTGACAAGGGGGTGTTCGCCCGGATGATGGCTGGGCTGGCCTCCGAGGCCGCCGCTCCGAAGACGGTGATGATCGATGCGACCTACCTGAAGGCGCACCGCACGGCGACCAGCCTGCGGACGAAAAAGGGGGGCCAAGTGACCAAAGGGGCCGCCTGATCGGCCGGACGAAGGGCGGCATGAACACCAAGCTGCACGCCATAGCCGATGCCGATGGGCGCCCGATCCGCTTCTTTATGACTGCAGGCCAAGTGAGCGACTACACTGGCGCGGCTGCCCTGCTGGGCAGCTTGCCAAAGGCGGACTGGCTGCTCGCTGACCGAGGCTATGACGCCGACTGGTTCAGAGATGCGTTGAAAGAAAAAGGGATAAGGCCCTGCATTCCCGGCCGGAAGTCGCGCGGCAAACCCATCAAGCACGACAAGCGCCGCTACAAACGACGCAACAGGATCGAGATCATGTTCGGGCGGCTGAAGGACTGGCGCCGGGTCGCAACACGCTACGATAGATGCCCGAAGGTCTTCCTCTCGGCCGTTGCTCTCGCCGCTACCGTCATGTTCTGGCTATGACACAAGAACGAGTCCTGACCCTAGTGATTTCATGTGGAGGAGGTTGAACCGCATTCCCTCCCCCTCCTCCTGTCGTCCAATCTACGTTTAGACTGGCGCTAGTATCCCTGACCGATAGCAGTCTGTAGGCTTGCCCGATGGGAAAGGAGGCTTTGGGCCGGGTGCGTCGCCGCTTTCGCTCAACCGACCGCCAACTCGCCTGCCGTCTTCCCTGCCTCCACCGCCTCCACGAACCACTGCGGTTTCCGGCCGCGGCCAGACCAGGTGAGAGCCGCATTCTCGGGGTGACGATACTTAGCCACGGCTGGCGCACGGGTTGTTTTCACCTCAATACCGATCAGTTCGGCGAGGGAGTAGCCCATCTCCTTAGCGATGGCTTCCAGCTTGGCACGAGCTTCGGCCTTGTGACGGTCCTCATGGGTGGAAATCGCCTCGGCGAGGTCTTTCTGCAATTGCCGCAGTTCCTTGAGCGACATCGCCTCGAGATTGAAATCAGCCATTGGGCCCTCGTGCCCTGAGTGATGCGTCAGGGATAACCGTCAGGTCGCTACATCGCAACTCCCACGGATGTTACCGCGATAGGGCAGGGGGATGAGGTTGGCTTGGGCCGCCGGGTCGATGCTCTCTGAAATGCTTCAACCCCGTTGCCTTGGCCAGGAAGGCCGAGTTCTTCGGATGCCCCAGGTCGCCCCTATCCCCGGTGCCATCCCTTCGACTGACAATCCC
>NZ_VCBQ01000204.1:0-3464 GCF_006386455.1 Paracoccus sp. FO-3
TCTGCATAACGCGGACGCGGCATATTACGTCTTATCCAGAGTTCCGAATAAGACATATTCGCGCGGGGTGATGTCGACGCGAACGTCGTTCCATTCCTCGGTCGGGATCTCGGCCAGCCGGCGTTCCATCAGTGCTTCGCCGGTCGAGACGATCTGCACGACGGCGACGTGTCCATCCTCAAGATCGCGCTTGATGGAGCGGATCAATGTCGGGGTCTTCATCGACGTGAGCAGATGGCCAAAGAAGCGCTGCTTGGCGGCTTCGAAGGCCGAGCGCGCGGCGGATTTGGCCTGCCGGTTTAGCGTGCCGTCGTCGCCGGTGATGTTGGCGGCCTGCATCGCGGCGTCGAGATGATTGTGGATGACGGCGAAGGCGCTGGCGTAGGCATCGTAGATGCGGCGCTGCTCGTCGGTCAGAGCGTGCTCGATCAGCTCATACTCGACGCCATCATAGGAGAGCGAACGGGCGGTATAGAGGCCGAGCGCGCGCAGATCGCGGGCGAGCACTTCCATGGCCGCAACGCCGCCGTCCTCGATCGCCTCGACAAATTCAGCGCGGGTGGCGAAGGGGAAATCCTCGCCGCCCCACAGGCCGAGCCGCTGGGCATAGGCGAGATTGTGGACGGTGGTCGCGCCGGTAGCCGAGACATAGACTACGCGCGCGTTAGCCAGGGCGTGCTGAAGCCGAAGGCCCGCGCGTCCCTGCTGCGAGGCGGCGACATCGCCGCGTTCTCCCTTGCCGCCTGCGGCATTGGCCATGGCGTGGCTCTCGTCGAAAATGATCACTCCATCGAAATCGGAGCCCAACCAATCGACGATCTGCCGGACGCGGGAAACCTTCTCACCACGGTCGTCGGAGCGCAGCGTGGCATAGGTTGCAAATAGGACGCCTTCCGACAGTGTGATCGGCTTGCCCTGGGCGAAACGCGACAGCGGCGTGACCAACAGGCGCTCCATCCCGAGCGCGGACCAGTCGCGTTGCGCGTCCTCGATCAGCTTGTCGGATTTGGAGATCCAGACAGCCTTACGGCGACCGCGCAGCCAGTTGTCGAGGATGATGCCGGCAGACTGGCGGCCTTTGCCCGCTCCGGTGCCGTCGCCGAGCATGAAGCCACGCCGGAAACGCACGTTATTCTCGGCGTCGGCCGGCGCGGCCTGGACGAGATCGAAGGTCGCATCGACCGTCCATGATCCGGCGAGAAAGTCCGAATGGGCCTCGCCGGCGTAGATGACGGTTTCGAGCTGGGCGTCCGACAGCAGATCGGTGATGTCCGCCGGCAGCATCGGCCGATAGGCGGGCTTGGGCGGCGCGATGCTCGCCATGGCCGCCGATTGCACGAGCTTGGTGGGATGCGCCTGAGAGCCGGGAATGCGGATCGACTGCAATCCGTATTCTTCATAGATCGAGTCCGTGAGGTGTGCCCCCTCGGGCGGCGTCCAATCCACGGTGTCATGGGCGAGTTCGACGCCTTCAGGGTCGATGGACGGCGGCGCGGCCGGGCGTGCGGTGGTAGCGCGCGCGAGATAACCGCGCACGGTGCGCGGCGCTGAGCCCAACACCGATGGTGCGGATTCAGGCAGAGCGACAGACAGGCGCGGAGGGACCTCGATCCATGCGAGCAGCGTGGCAACGTCGGGCGCGATACCAGCAGATGCCGGGAACGTGGCCGGATCTTCGGCGGGCAGCTTGTCGATTACGGTGAGCCGCGTCTCGATGGTCGTGCCGTGCCTGGCATAGACCGAGCCGTCGATCGCTGCGGTGAAGACGACACGGCCGCGCTCCTGAAGCCGGACGAAGGCGTCGCGCCATGCGGGCTGCTCGGGACCGAAGTTCGCGCCGGTGATCGCGACAAGACGCCCACCCTCGGCGAGCCGCGCCAGCGCCGAGGCGATATGGCGAGAGGCGGCGTCGGCCACGCGGCCGGAGACGTTCGCCATCACCGAGAATGGCGGGTTCATCAGGATAACGGAAGGAATAGCGCTCGGCGGGAGGTGATCGTCGATCTGGGCAGCATCAACGCGCGTGACGGGGCAAGCGGGAAAGAGCGCGGCGAGCAGATCGGCGCGGGTTTCCGCCAGCTCGTTGAGGAGCAGCGAACCGCCGCTGATCTCGGCGAGGATGGCGAGCAGGCCCGTTCCGGCCGAAGGCTCCAGCACGATGTCGCGTGGCGAGATCGCGGCGGCGGTGATGGCTGCAAGACCGAGCGGGACCGGCGTCGAGAATTGCTGAAGCGCCTGGCTTTCCTCGGAGCGACGGGTGTGCGTCGGCAAGAGGCCAGCAATTTTCGATAGGGCGGAAAGCCGTGCAACCGGAGTGTCGGCTTTACGGAAAAGCGCACGTCCGTATTTGCGCAGAAACAGGACGGTCGCGCATTCGCAGGCTTCATAGGCCGTCTTCCAGTCCCAGACGCCGGTCGCGTCGGAAGCGTCGAAGGCGGTCTCCATAGCCGTGCGGAGACTGGCGCTATCGACCCGCTGTCCACGTTCGAGCAAGGTGAGAAGCCGATGGGCGGCGGCGATGATGGCGGACGCACGGACGATGGGCGCAGCCGGAACGGCCATAGGAGACATGATGTTCATGGATTGAAACCTCGGGAGAGCGGGAACGGGAAGCCCGAACGGCGCTCTCTCTCGGTCGCCCGGACTCGACCCGTCCCGGCAGCCCTCTCACTCTCGAAACGCTCGTCGCTGCCGGCACGAAAAAAGCGCCCCGGCCGAGCGGCGGGGCGCTTTTAGGTGTCAGGACCAGTATCCATCCACGATCTCGCTGGTGACGAGCATGCGCGCTTTGCGGGTCAGGTCATCGCCGCTCGTGTCGATGTGCCCGAAGAACCTGGCGCGCGCGCCGTTCGCGGTCCAATCGGTATAGGCGCAATATTCACGGGCATCGGCCCGGAATGCCCGCATGTCGCTGGCCCAATGGGGCTTGGGCTCTATGATGACGGTGATGCCGTCTCTGGTCTCTGGCCAGGGGAGCGACCGTTCGGAAGGTGGCCGCTCGTGATCGGCTGCGAAGATGGCGTCGATGTCCATCATGGCGTCTCTCCCGGCGCATCGGGATGTACGAAGCCGTTCGGGTCTTCGGGATCGGGCGGCAGATAGGCGTCATAAGGATTGCCTTCGGCGAGATGGCCGAAGGGTGTGAAGACGAAATCACCATCATCCCGCCCCACCGCACAGATGACGTAACGCGCAGTGCCGGTCACGGCGTCGAGGCATTCCATGAGTGCGAGGTTGCCGTCGCCCGCGGCGCGCAGCAGGGTCTGAAAATTGGTTCGGGCGAAGGAGGGGATGCTCATATCCGGTCTCCCGCGTCGGCGATGGTCTCGGCGAGCCAGCCATCGGTGTAGATCCAGTCCACGGTCTCGCCGGTGGTGAGATCGTGGACATGCGCGCCGCCGCCGAAGCCGTCGAGCCGGGGCTTCGAGCAGGTGTTGGCATATTATGCCGGGATCAGGATTATG
>NZ_VCBQ01000205.1:0-3410 GCF_006386455.1 Paracoccus sp. FO-3
CCGGGATCAGGATTATGCCGCATGGCCCTCCAGTCGACGAGAAGCATCGACTTGGCATACTGCCAGACCAGCCAAAGATTATTAGGTGCGGCTGACCGGCTTCATGGTCCTGAACCCTCAGTTTCGTGCCAAGGCGTTCGGCATAATCCTTGTTGCGCCAGCAACATGGAGAGAGCGTATGGCCAAGAAAATCCAACCAACCTGCCTCGACACCTACTTCAGTTCGTTCGAGGAGAGCCTCGCGTCGACGCACATGCAGCGTAGGGCGCTGTCTAACTATCGCTTCCAGCTTCGACGGTTTGGCCGGGTTCTGGAGGCCCATGGTGTTGAGCCGACGTCATTGACGCTGGAAATCGCCGATCGCCTTGCCCGGCAGGTTCCATTTGATCGAGTGAACGCGGTCCGGATCCCGAACTTGGTCAGACGGTTCGTCCTCCACCTCATCAGCATCGGCGTTGCGATTCCGCCACCTGTATCTGCTGCCCAAATTGCAAAGGACACGCTGCTGGATGACCTGGAAGGCTTCCTGCTCGGGCAACGCGGCCTGAGTCCGAGTTCAGTTTATCATGTCAAGCGATATGCCGTCCGCTTCTTGGACCACCGGTTTGGCGAAACAGTGCCTGACCCTTCGTCGATCAGGCACCAAGACATCGTTGCGTTCCTCGAACACATCCAGAAGGGGAAGAGTCTGTCGATGGCGCGGACGCCGGCATCCCATCTGCGCTGCTTCTTCCAGTACCTGTTTGCCCGGGGCCTGACCGTAACCAATCTGTCGTCGACTGTGCCGAAGGTACATCGCATCCAGAACAACCGACTTCCCAGGTATCTGCCGCCGACAGACATCGAGGCCATCCTTGAGTGGGTCCGGCGAGAGTCCAGCTATGGCGTTCGTGACTATGCCATGTTCCTGCTGATGGCCCGGCTCGGCCTGCGTGTGCCCGAAGTCATGGCGATAGAGATCGATGACATCGACTGGCGAGCGGGAGAGCTGCTCGTCCGAGGAAAGGGCAAACGGCGTGACCGTCTCCCGCTTCCGGAAGATGTCGGCGCCGCAATCAGCGCTTACCTGCGCGATGCCCGACCATCGACCGTAACGCGCGTTCTTTTTGTCAGGTCCTATGCCCCCTATCTCGGGTTCAAGGACAGCCGCATCGTCAGCAAAATCCTTGCCCGGGCCTGCGCAGCACTGAAGATCGAGATGCCTGCCCGGTATCTCGGATCGCATGTGCTTCGCCACAGCCTCGCAACTCGGATGGTTCGCTCTGGCGTAGCCTTGCACGAGGTGGGCGATGTTCTGCGCCACAAGTCGCGCGCGACGACGATGATCTATGCGAAGCTCGACATTGCAAACCTTCGTTCTGTTGCCCAACCTTGGCCCGCAGGGGAGGCAAAGCAATGACCCTGCACGCCGAGCTTGATCGATATCTCAATCTCCGCCGGATGTTTGGCGCCAAACTGAAAGCAGACGAGTTGCGCCTGCGCAGCTTTGCCACCTTCGTGGACAAAGCCGGAAAAGAGTTCGTCACAAAAGAGCTTCTGCTCGAATGGATGGATGGACTGCGACCTGCCAGTAGCGGGACCAAGGCCAGTAGGTTCAGCGCGGTCCGTCAATTTGCTCTATGGCTGCACGGTATGGATGATCGGCACGACGATCCTCCACCGAGGGGGTTCGTGCCAGGACGAGTCAGTCGGTCCGCGCCGTACATCTACAGCGATACCGAACTCGCCCAGATCATCGGGGCGGCGCGGGAATTGCCGTCGATATACGGGCTGCGCGGACTGACCTGCGCGATGCTCTATGGTCTGATCACTGTCACGGGCATGCGCGTTGCAGAGGCCTTGGCGCTCGACACGGCAGACTTCGATTCCGAGAGGCAGTTGCTCCACATAAAGAACGGCAAGAATGGCAAGGAACGAATCCTTCCAATCGATCCGGATGTCGCGGTGAGACTGAAGAACTACTGTACCGAACGGGATCGACTGCTCGAACGACACTCGGAACCGCTCTTCGTGAATTGCAAAGGCGAACGACCCGATTATTGCTGGGCGCGGGCAAACTTTGTTCGTGTCTGTCAGAGCATCGGCATGCGGGGTACATGGGCCAAGCCCATGCCCGGAAGGCCACCGCGCATCCACGATCTTCGGCACACTTTTGCCGTCCGGACGATCACAGGCTGGTATCGCGCCGGACATGATGCTGCGCGCGAAATGCACAAGCTGACGACCTACCTCGGGCATGAGGGGCCAAGGGACACCTACTGGTACCTTCAGGCCGTGCCCGAGCTTCTCGAACTAGCCTCGGCACGGATCGGCGAGAGTTCTGCGGCGGAGGAGTC
This sequence comes from Paracoccus sp. FO-3, assembly GCF_006386455.1. Taxonomy (NCBI): domain Bacteria; kingdom Pseudomonadati; phylum Pseudomonadota; class Alphaproteobacteria; order Rhodobacterales; family Paracoccaceae; genus Paracoccus; species Paracoccus sp. FO-3. Next base: position 2,337 of record NZ_VCBQ01000205.1, read on the forward strand.
GCAATGAGGACCGCGACATTCCCAGCCTTGCTGCAGCGCTTCTTCACAGATCGCTTGTGCGTCCAAATGGAAGCAAGCCGTCATACCATCGCATCGTATCGCGACACCTTCCGCCTGCTGATCCGCTATGCCGGGGCCTGCAGCGGCAAAGCCCCAACGAAGCTGGAAGTTGGCGATATCGATGCCGACATGGTGGCGAACTTCCTCATCCATGTCGAAGGGTCCCGCGGCAACGCTGTCCGGTCTCGAAATGCCCGGCTCGCGGCGATCCGGTCCTTCTTCCGGTATGTTGCGATGACGGAGCCAGTGTTGTTGCATCACTGCCAACGCATTCTGGCCATGCCGAACAAACGCCAAGAAAAAAAGGCGGTGACGTTCCTCGATGCCGACGAAATCGCCGCATTGCTCGGCTCGCCCGACCGCGCCACTTGGGTGGGGCGCAGGGATCACACTTTGCTGCTGCTCGCTCTCCAAACTGGGCTGCGGGCTTCAGAGTTGGTCAATCTGAACTGCAACGACGTGGTCTTCGGGACCGGTGCCCATGTTAAATGTCTTGGGAAAGGCCGAAAAGACCGGCGGACGCCCTTACGCCGCGATACGGCCAGATTGATCGCTGGCTGGATCCGTGATCGCAAGGATAGCGAAGGTCCGCTGTTCCCCTCGATCCGCGGAGACCGTCTCAGTCGCGACGCACTTGAGCATCTGGTCCGAAAATACTGCGCCAAGGCGGCGCAGACCTGTCCAAGCCTTGAGGGGAAGCGCGTTACACCGCACACGCTCCGCCACAGCACCGCGATGGAACTATTGCATAGCGGTGTCGACCAAGCGGTCATCGCGCTTTGGCTCGGCCATGAATCCGTGGAAACCACCCAGATCTACATCCACGCGGATATGCGTCTAAAGGAAAATGCGCTCCGACAGGTGACTGCACCGGGGGTCAAATCCAGCCGATACCGACCAGACGATCAGCTGCTGGCCTTCCTCGAGTCGCTCTGAATATGCCGAATGACCGCATGGCCAAGGCCAACGCTCTAAAGCGTGGGCACTGGCCATGCGGCATAATCCTGATCCCGG
>NZ_VCBQ01000206.1:0-3409 GCF_006386455.1 Paracoccus sp. FO-3
TTCATTCTGCGCATCGGAAGACGGGCAGGGTGTGTCTGCCGCGCTTGATGAAGGCGACCTCGACGGGGCGGCCGATGCGCATGTCCTCGGGCTTGCCCTCGATCTGGGTGAAGAGGTGATAGCCCTCCTCCAGCACCACGAAGCCGACGGTGTAGGGCGCGATCGCCTGCCAGGCCGGGGTCGGGCCGCGGCCCACCGTGCTGTGGGAATAGATCCGCCCCTTGCCCGAGGAGCGCCGCCATTCCAGGGCCTCGCCGTCGCATTCCGGGCAGAAGGACCGCGCCGGCCACACCACCGCGCCGCAGCCGGTGCAATGCTGGTAGGTCAGCTCGCCCCGCGCGCAGGCCTGCCAGTAGGGCGCGGCGTCCATCTGCGCATAAGGCTGCGGAAAGCCGTCGACATATTCGATTTCCATGGCGTCTCCCCTTAGGTCCGGTTGCCGAGGATGGCGACGGCGCCGGCCGCCAGCATGCCGCCCGAGCCCTGCACCAGCACCGTCTGCGGCCGCTTCGACGGCGCCGCCCCCAGCGCGGTGCCGCGCAGCTGGCGGATGGCCTCGACATAGCTGTCCATGTTGCACGAAATCCCCGGCTGGCCAAAGGACAGCCAGCCGCCGTTGGTGTCCAGCGGCAGGTCGCCGTCGATGCCGGTGCGCCCCTCGCGGTAGAGCCGCGCGCCCTTGCCCTTTTCGGCAAAGCCCAGGTCCTCGAGGAGGATCGGCCCCATATGCGCGAAATTGACCGAGATCTGCGCCATGTCGATGTCGTCGCGGCCGATGCCGGCCTGGGCGAAGGCCTGGCGCGCCGCCTCGGCCGTCGCGGTATGGGTGATGTTGGGCAGCGGGCCCAGCGTGTCGAAGCGCGCCCGGCGCATGTTCATCCGGTCGCCCAGGTATTCATGGGTCGAGGCCGAGCCGTAGCCCAGCAGGTAGACCGGCGCCGCGAAGTTGCGGGCGTTCCCGGCCGAGGTCACCACCAGCGCCCCGCCGGTGCCGCCGCCCCAGGTCGAGCACATCCAGCGCCGCAGCGGGCTCGAGACATAGGGCGAGGCCAGCACCTTCTGCGCGTCGATCTCGCCGAAGCGGGCCTTGGCGGCATGGGGGTGCTTCACGCCCCATGCCTGGTTGGCGATGGCGACCTGGGCGAAATCCTCCTCGGTCACGCCGAACTCGTGCATGTAGCGGCAGGCCGCCTGGGCATAGAGCGAGGGGATGGTGGGGCCGTAGGGGATCTCGAACTGCGGGTCGGCATCGGCCTCGGCGCCCATGGCCACCGCGTCGACGAAAAGCTCGGTGGCGTCGCTTTGCAGGCAGAGCACGTATTCGGCCTTGCCGGCGGCGATCATCTGCGCGGCCATGCCCAGGCTGGCGGTCAGGCCCGCGCCGTGCATCGTCAGCTCGCTGTTGATCGTCACCGGCATCTGCATGTGCGAGATGAAGATGTTGGACCATTGCGAGCGCTTGTCGGCCCAGGGCGAGCGGCCGGTGAAGACCGCATCGACCTGCTGCCGGCCGATGCCGGCGTCCTTCAGCGCGGCGCGGGCGGCCTCGACCGCCAGCCGCATCGGATCCTTGCGGTTGTCGCGGCTGGCATAGGCATCGCCCATGCCGACGATGGCGGCGACAGGGCCGGTGGCGGGGCTGGGGCTCATGGCGTCAGTCCTTGAAGATCGGCGTGGCCTGGGCCATCAGCTCTTCCAGGTCGGCACGCTTGCGCAGCATCAGGATCGACCATTCGCTGCGCTGAAGCACGTCGCCGTTCTGATTATAGGCCTTGATCAGGAAGGTGCCGACACCGAACTTGTCGTCCTTGTCCTTCTTGGCGATGACCTCGCCGGTGGCATAGACCGTGTCGCCGATCTTGACCGGGTGCAGGAAACGCAGCTTGTCGACGCCGTAATTGGCCTGGATCGCCGGGCCGAACTGCAGGAGCCCCGAGATCAGCGAGAAGGTCAGCTGGCCCTGCACGATGCGTTCGCCCCAGCGGGTCTTGGACGAATATTCGGTGTTCGAGTGGATCTCGATCCAGTTGCCGGTCAGCATGCAGAAATTGACCACATCCGTTTCGGTCACGGTGCGGCCAGGCGAGCGGAAGACATGGCCGATTTCCAGCTCGTCCAGCGGGGTGTTGACGCGATTGTCCGCAATCATGGCTTCATCCTTTCAATGGGTTGCATCCTCCTTGGGGGAGGCGGCGCCGCGGCGGGGAGGCGACCGGCGGCGCCGCGCGACGCGGGTCAGAGCCGCATCGACTTCGAGATGATCGTCTTCTGGATCTGCGAGGTGCCGCCGCCGATCGTGGACTGCACGCTTTCGCGCAGGTAGCGCTCCATGTCGGCCTCGGGCAGGTTGGCGTGGCCGCCCAGCACCTGCATCCCGGTCAGCGCGCATTGCTTCAGCGTCTCGGAGCCATAAAGCTTGGCCATCGACACCTCGCGCGAGCAGGGGATCTTGGCGGCCGCCATGCGGGCGGCGCGATAGCACAGCAGGCGGGCGGCATCGACTTCGGTCTGGCGCTCGGCCAGCATGTGGCGCAGCACCTGGAAGTCCCAGATCGGGCGGCCGAACTGGATGCGTTCATGGGCGTATTGCGTGGCCTTGTTGACCGCGGTCTGGGCGTTGCCGACATAGGCGGCGGCGACCGAGCAGCGTTCCAGCTCCAGATGCGCCAGGATGATTTCCCAGCCCTGGCCTTCCTTGCCCAGGAGGGCGTTGCCGGGCACCTTGACCTCGTCGAGGAAGATCTCGGTGGTGCCGGTGGCGTGGCGCGACAGCGTCGGCAGCTTGTTGATGACCATGCCCGGCGTGTCGTTCGGGATCAGCAGGATCGACAGCCCGCCATGCTTGTCGTCGGCATCGGTGCGCACCAGCATGGCGATGACGGTGTTGTTCGCCGCCGCGCCCGAGCACCACAGCTTCGAGCCGGTGACGATCCAGTCGCCGTTCTCGTCGCGCCGCGCCCGCGTGGCGGTGTTCGAGGCGTCCGACCCCGCGCCCGGTTCCGAGATCGAGACCGAGAAGCGGATCTTGCCGTCGATGAAGGGCTTGATGTATTGCGCCTTCTGTTCTTCGCTGCCGTATTTCTGGATGTTCATCGCGGTGAAGGTCGGCACCAGGATGGCGGCGGCGAAGTCGAAGCCGTATTTGCCCAGGCCCTCGGCCATCAGCGTGTAGTCGAAGATGTCGCCGCCGGCGCCGCCGTCCTCTTCCTTGAACAGCAGCCCCAGCCAGCCCTGCCTGGCGATCTTGTCATAGGCTTCATAGGGATAGTCGCGGTTCATGTCGCATTTGCGGATATATTCGACAGTCACCTCGTCATCCATGAAACGGTTCACCGTCTCAAGCCAAAGCGCCTGCCCCTCGTCCAGAAAATTCCTGTCCATTCCATCCTCCTAAATCCACAGTAAGGCG
>NZ_VCBQ01000207.1:0-3395 GCF_006386455.1 Paracoccus sp. FO-3
GGCCGGGTTTTACTCCGCCGTTGACAGAGAACCTTTTGTCTCCGGAAAGCGGGTTATGTTGAAAGGTCCGCTGAAGATGCTGTCCTGTTCCGAGAATTCACTCGCCCCGGCTGCTGAGCGGCTGCCGCCATCCCCACACGACCATTCGCGGGCCACAACAGCACACGTGTCGATTGCCGAAACGCATTTCGGGCGCATTCATGCCTTGCTTTGTGCAGGCGCCCTGCCCCAACGATCTTGCACACGCGATCATCCTTGAGGCCTGGCAGCCCTGCCTTTTCATGCAAGGGTGTCCTGCGCTTTGGGGTGTGCTGATGGATCATCCCCGCCTCGGGCGCCGCCCTGTGTTGACACCGCGACTGCTGGTGATTGACCGACCTGACGGCTGGGCCCGCAGCTTGCAGGGCCTGATCCGCTTGGGGTTTTCCTTCGCTCAGTAGCGCGCATTCGCTCCCTCACAGCTGACGGCATCGTGCGCCAGATACGCGTGATCGAGGCCGCAGGCTATGTATCCATCGACCCGAAGATGCTGGAAGGTCTGCTTTCGGACTTCGCGCGAACTGTTCGCCTGATGCATGCATGCCGGCCACGCCCTGCCCGCTTGACTGAATCGCCCTATATCGGTTCTGGCCAGAGTATAGACGACCGATCGCCAGGCTGAGATCTCGCGGGCGCCACGCGATTTCTCGGTCCGGGCCGGTTCGAAAACCCCGCCCGACCTGATCTTCCCAAGCGCCTGATCGCCATCCCTCAAGCCTGCTGCCGCGACCGACCTTTCTTGGTCGACGGCCCCCTCATGACTGGAGTATCCCCATGTCCACCATCCCCTTCATCGAGACCCGCACCTTCAGCCCGAACGAGGGTCGCTTCGAACTCGAGGACCGCTTCAAGCGGCATCTGCGCAAGCTGCGCTGCAAACGGGTTCCCCCCGGAGCGTCTGGCCCCACCTGACGATGTCGACGCGCCAAGCGAAAGCCCCGGCATGGATCTGATGGATATCATCGGGATCAGCGCCGACGACGCGGCCCGCATCCGGCGCCGGGTCAAGCGAATCCTGGAGCTGCGCAAGGCCGCCACCGGCCTCGAACACCTGAAGTCGGACGATCGAGCGCGGTTGGACACGGTGAAGAATGGGGCTCGACTGATCTCGATCCCGAGCGAGCGTCGCGCGGACGAACTGGCGGCGACTTTGCAAGATGACATGTCCTGGATGGCCCCAGCCACGGAAGTGGTCTGGCGGGCCATGCGTCGATCGGTGCGCGAGGGATGGCCGGGCCTGAGGGTGCCGCCTCTTCTGCTCGACGGTCCGCCGGGCATCGGCAAAAGCCACTGGGCGCGGCGCTTCGGCGAACTGCTCTCGGTGCCGACCGCGGTGATCGAAGCCACCGGAGAAAATGTCAGCTTCGGCGTTGTCGGATCTCAGCGCGGTTGGGGCGGATCCTGCCCTGGCAGGCTGATAGAAACGGTGCTGCAAAGCCGCGTCGCCAACCCCGTCATGGTGGTGGACGAGGTGGAAAAGGCCGGCACTGCGGTTTCGATGAAAGGCCACGCCTTCAGGTTGGCAGAGGCGCTTTTGCCGTTGCTGGAGCCGCTGATCGCGACGCGCTGGAGTTGCCCCTATTACCAGGTGAAGTTCGACATGAGCTGGGTGATGTGGGTGTTGACCTCGAACGATCACCGCCGGTTGCCGGAACCCTTGCTCAGCCGTTGCCCGCCGATCCCGCTGCGTCCTCTCACCCTCGCCGAACTACAGGGCTTCGTGCGGCGCGAGGGCGTCAAGCGCGCGCTGTCCGAGACGGCCGTCGACGCGATCTGCGAGGTCCTCGCCCACCCCACCCTGCAGCGGCATCACCCCAGCCTGCGGGTCGCCACGCGCATGCTGCAGCGCGCCGCCGATCTGGAACAGCGGCCTGTTCGGCACTGATCCGGCACGTCCATCCTTGCTCATACAGGAGATCAGCCCTGAAACTCTCGCCCGAAGACCGCGCCTGGATCGACCTGGCCCTGCAGGCCATCGCCGCTGTCGAAGCCGGCCCCTCGGAAGCGGACATCGCGCATGCGCCGGTTCTGTCGGACTGGAAGCCGTTGATTTCACCGCTCGGGCACGTGATGCTCTGGAGCGAGGTTGTCGGCCACCCCATTCTTGGCAACTCAAGCATCACCACCTCGCAGCTGATCGCGATCAATCCCGGGGCCGGTTGGGCCCGGACGGTGTCGCGCTGGTATCGGCTCGCGCAACCCGTCGCTGTCATTGACGCGGTTCTTGCGAAAAACCTTGGTCTGAAGAATCCAACCGCAGCGGCGATCAAGTTCGCCATACCCGGGTTCATTACCCTGGATGATATGGCGACCCTGGATGAGATCCTGACCGAGAATATCGCACGCATCCGCAAGATCGACGCGGCGGACCGTGCAGCCTCCGGACGCGCCGCGGCCGCGGTGGTTCGGATTGGGCCGATCCCGAAACCTATACGGTGGCGCAAGAGGCACGGGACGCCCTGGCGCTGCTGGACCACCTGGGGATCGCGCGGGCCGCCCTCGGTCGAGGGCAGAGCCCCTCTTTCATCCGAAATTTTTCCGGTTGGCGATTGACGCCCGCTTTCCCGCCTGCCGTAACTCCCATACGAAATAAATTCGGATGGTTCGCAACATGGCAACGTCGGGAGAAATGGTGGCGGCAATGGCCGATCTGTTCGACGTCAACGCCGTGACGGTCGAGAGCATCGACCGCAGCCTGTCGACGGCTGGCCTGCGCCGGAAAGGCGGGCGCGGTCGGTCCGCGCTGCATATGACCGGGTCGGATATTGTCAGCCTGAGTTTCGCGCTGATCCTGGGCACGGGCATGAAAGATGCGCCGGAGAAGGTCGGCAAGGTCAGTCGGATGCCGCGACTGCACGCCTCCGTGCAATGGCGTCCGGACCCGGAAACGCCCCTGTCCGCGCTGGCCGAGCAGGTGGAGCAGTATCAGGAGTACCCGGCTGCGACTGCAGGTCTAGGCGTATTTCCGGGTGGGGCGGCACTTGCTGCGGCGGGGACCTTGGGTGAAGGCGTTGCCGCACTGGTCGATGCGATGGCTGCCGGCGAGTTCCGCTCGCTCGACGATGTGGCGTTGAACCTGCAGATGTCGAGCGTCGGCCCTTCGGCCAGGCTCGCCTATGCCACCCGCGCCGGGGTATTGCGCGTGCATTACGAGACCACCGGTCCGGAAGCGGAGCGTCCGGTCTTCGAGCGTCGTTTCAAGCTCGACGAGTCTCTCCTGCGGCGTCTCGCCGGAATCATAGCCACCCGGTGACCGGCATTGGCCGGGATCTGACGGCATCGATCATGAATGCGGTAATGGACATGAATCCCCTGGCTGCTCTTATCTCGTCCTTCTCTATTCGGCGTCCTTAGGT
>NZ_VCBQ01000208.1:0-3244 GCF_006386455.1 Paracoccus sp. FO-3
GTGTTTGGCGCCTACATGGCGCTGAACATCGGGGCCAACGATGTGGCCAACAACATGGGTCCTGCGGTGGGGGCGAACGCGCTCAGCATGGGGGGCGCCATCATCATCGCGGCGGTGTTCGAAAGCGCGGGCGCGCTGATCGCCGGGGCCGACGTGGTCTCGACCATCGCCAAGGGCATCGTCGCCCCCGAGGCGCTGGACACGCCTGCGACCTTCATCTGGGCGATGATGGCGGCGCTGCTGGCGTCGGCCCTGTGGGTCAATCTGGCGACATGGATCGGGGCGCCGGTCTCGACCACGCATGCGGTGGTCGGCGGGGTCGTGGGCGCGGGCATCGCCGGGGCCGGCTTCGGCGCGGTCAGCTGGGACCAGATGTTCGCCATCGCCGCCAGCTGGGTCATCTCTCCGGTGATGGGCGGGGTCGTGGCGGCAGGCTTCCTGTGGCTGATCAAGTCCCGCATCGTCTATCGCGAGGACAAGATCGCCGCGGCCCGCGTCTGGGTGCCCATCCTGGTCGGCATCATGGCGGGCACCTTTGCCGCCTATCTGGTGATGAAGGGGCTGAAGCAGCTGGTCGAGGTCTCGATGGGCGCTGCGCTGCTGCTGGGCCTGATGGTGGGGCTGGGCTGCTGGTTGCTGATGATTCCGGTCACCCGCCGCCAGTCCGAGGGGCTGGAGAACCGCAACAAGTCGGTGAAGGTGCTGTTCGGCATCCCGCTGGTCGCCTCTGCCGCCTTGCTCAGCTTTGCCCATGGCGCCAACGACGTCGCCAATGCCGTCGGCCCGCTGGCGGCCATCGTGCAGACGGTGCAGACGGGCGATTTCAATGGCGACGTGACCATTCCCCTGTGGGTCATGCTGATCGGGGCCTTCGGGATCTCCTTCGGGCTCAGCCTGTTCGGCCCCAAGCTGATCCGCATGGTCGGCAGCGAGATCACCAAGCTCAACCCGATGCGCGCCTATTGCGTCGCCCTGTCGGCGGCGATCACGGTCATTCTGGCAAGCTGGCTGGGGCTGCCGGTCAGCTCGACCCATATCGCGGTGGGGGCGATCTTCGGCGTGGGCTTCTTTCGCGAATGGGATGCCGAGCGGCGGCTGAAACAGGCCCGCATCGCCGTGCCCCGGCCGGAATACATACCCGCGGACGAGCGCCGCCGCCGCAAGCTGGTCCGCAGGCTGCATGTGCTGACCATCGGGGCGGCCTGGGTCGTCACCGTTCCTGCCGCGGCGCTTCTGTCGGCGCTCCTGTTCCTGATCCTGCGGCAGATACCGGCCTGATTCGCGCCCCGGCGCGGCAGATCGAAACCCGTGATGATGGCGTCAGAACCACCGCGCCCCCTTGGCGCCGATGGGGCGATGGACGCTGAAGGGATCGCCTGCCGCGCCAAGGCTTCGGCTGCTTGCGCAAGGGGATCCCGAGCGGACCGCCTTTGCGCAGCGGCGCCAAGGCAAACCCGACCTCGCCGGTCTCTGTCCCTGTCCTGGTGGGAACGTCTTTCGCGCCATGGCCGTCTTTCGCCCCCGTTCGCTGCGGCAAGGGCCGTGCCGCGGCCGAACTTGACATCCGGGACCGAACGGTTCCGTTTGCGGCCCTTGCAATCACGAGAGGCGGTATTGATGGGACTCGACCAGATGGAAGCAATCCTGGGGAAAATCGGCGGGATCGTCTGGGGGCCTTACCTTCTTGTCCCGCTGCTGTTGGGCACCGGGCTTTACCTGACGATCCGGTTGCAGGGCATCCAGCTTGTCCGTCTGGGCGCGGCTCTGCGGCTTGGGCTGCTCAAACGCAGGGATGACGATGCCGAGGGCGACATCTCGCAATTCCAGGCGCTGACCACCGCGATGGCCGCGACGGTCGGCACCGGCAACATCGTCGGGGTGGCGACGGCCATTGCGGCGGGCGGTCCGGGGGCGCTGTTCTGGATGTGGGTCACGGCGATCCTCGGCATGGCATCGAAATATGCCGAGGCCTTCCTCGGCGTGCGCTTCCGCACCACCGACGAGGTTGGCGAGAAGAACGGCGGCCCGCAGTATTACCTGGAGCGCGGCATCCCGAACGGCTTTGGCAGGTTCCTTGCGCTGTGCTTTGCGATATTCGCCGTCTGCGCCTGCTTCGGCATCGGCAACATGACGCAGGGCAACTCGATCGCCTCGAACCTCGAGCGCAGCTTCATGATCCCGACCTGGATCACCGGCATCGTCCTGGCCGGCCTGACGCTGGTGGTGCTGGTCGGCGGGATCAAGTCCATCGGCAAGGTGACTGCCGGGCTGGTGCCGGTGATGATCCTGTTCTACGTCCTGGGCGCGCTTTACATCCTGCTGGTCAACATCGGGTCGGTGCCCGCCGCCCTGGGCGAGATCTTTTCGCAGGCCTTTACCGGGACGGCGGCGACGGGGGGCTTCCTGGGCTCCACCATCATGATCGCGGTGCAGTTCGGCGTGGCGCGCGGCATCTTCTCGAACGAATCCGGCATGGGTTCCGCCGCGATTGCCGCCGCTTCGGCGCAGACCACGCATCCGGTGCGGCAGGGCCTGGTGTCGATGACCCAGACCTTCATCGACACGATCATCGTCGTGTCCTGCACCGGCCTGGTGATCATCACCACCGGCGTCTGGACCGAGATCGACCCGCAGACGGGGCTGCAGATCTCGCCCTCGATCATGACCGGACAGGCGTTCAGCCACGGCCTGCCGGGACAATGGGGGCATTGGGTCGTGACCGTCGGCCTGGTTCTTTTCGCCTATTCGACCATCCTGGGCTGGGCCTATTACGGCGAACGCAACCTCGAGCGCCTGGTGGGTCATCGCGGCGTCATGCCCTTCCGCATCCTGTTTTCCCTGGTGGTGCTGCTGGGCTGCACGGTCCAGCTGGGCGTCGTCTGGAGCTTTTCGGACGTGATGAACGGGTTGATGGCCATCCCGAACCTGATCGGGCTGCTGATCCTGTCGGGCCTGATCGCGCGCGAAACCCGCTTCTACCTTCGCCACGACCCCCGGCTGGAGGCCGACCGCCAGCAGATCGAGGGCTTCATGAAGGGCCAGCCGAGCTGGGACGAATGGAGGGCGAGCGAGCGGTCGTAAGCCTTGCCGGCCGCTCCGCCGGTGCCGGCGGGGTGGTTCGCGGGCCAGGTGCTTTCTGCCGGCGACCCCAGCGGGCCGACGAGCGCGCCCGCACGGCCTGGCGGTAAGGCACCGCCGACGCGGCCCGACCGGCGCGCGCAGCCGGGCGACCGGAAGGGCCGGC
>NZ_VCBQ01000209.1:0-3219 GCF_006386455.1 Paracoccus sp. FO-3
TATCTCAAGGCGAACTTCTCATCCGAGCGGTAAGGGCTACGGCGCTTTCTCCACCTCCTCCGCAACCTCCTGCCTGAGTTTCGGCCCCTCCACCAGTCGGCGCCCGAGCGTAGTGACGAAAGCGTCGTAGCGCTTGGCGGCGCTGGCGCGGGCGGCCTGCTGGGCCGGCTCGGGCAGGGGCGGGCTGGTGGTGAGCCAGAAGCGGATGAAGACTGCGAGCGTCTCGACGGCGATGCCGAGATCGCGCTCCAGCCGGGTCAGGCGGCGGTCCATCTGGTCGAGGCGGCGGATCAGCGCCGCCTCCTGGCGCTCGGCGGCGTCGGGGGACAGGAAGGAGGCGATCCCGGCCTCGGCGATCAGCGACAGGGACTGGTTGCGCCGCGCGGCATGGGCGGCCAGGGCCTGCATGATGTCCGGCTCCAGATAAACCGAGAGGCGCTTCTTGCGGGGTGATTTCGCCATGACGCCCTCCTAGAGTTCGATCCCGTCGCCTTTGTCCATGGAGGCCTGTCGGGCGACGCTCAGCATCCTGCGGGTCATGCGGCTGCTGCGGGCGATGTCCTTATCCGTGTCCTCGGCGGGCTCGCCGAAATCGAATTCGTTCTCGATCGGCTGCTGGTGCTCGACGGTCTGGCTCGTTGGGGGTTCAGCCTATGCCGCGGTCTGCCGATGCAGCCAGCGGCGCTTTTCGATGGTCCTGGTGTTGATCTCCTTTCGCCGTTTGAGAAGGGTTTCGGGAACACCCATCTGCTCGTCCAGCCTGTCTTGGTGGCCGACGGCTTCGTGGAAATTCTTATAATAGGCGAAGACGTGGCGGGAATCCAAAGGCGGTCAGGTTGGCGATCCCGGCGGTCAGGAGGGGCGGCTGATGGCCTGAACCGAGCCAAGCGCATGCATCGGCTTGATCAACGAGCAGGTATGCGCTCGTCGCCCCACAGCTCTTTTCGCGCGATGACCTTCTGGCGAAAATCGGCCTCTGCCTGCGGGTCCAGCTTTTCGTCGGTATAGGTCTCGAAATAGGTGGCGACATAGGACAGCCGGACCGACAGGGGCTCTCGCACGTTCAGCGCGTAATATCCCATCTGCGTATAATAGAAGTTGCGCGCCCGGATGATCGCCTGGCGTTCGGCAAAGCCATGGGCCGCGAACATGGCGATCAGCGCGTCCATCCGCTGCTGGTCCGATTGCGCGATGACCGCCTGAAGCGCGGCATCGCCCCGCGCCCAGTCGCGCACGGCGAAGTCGAGCCGCGGATCGAACAGTTCGGGATCCAACCAGCAGATGAACAGGGCCAGGATGCGGTCCTGAAGCGTGCCCGGCGCAGTCGCGGCCTGAATGACGCTGGCCGTGTTGGACTGCTGCCACACGTCCAGCATGGCCTCCAGCAATTCGTTGCGGTCGGCAAAGTGCCAGTAGAAGCTGCCGCGCGTCACCCCCAGCAGATCCGCAAGCCGGGTGATCCTGACCGCGTCGATGCCGTTCTCGATCAGCATTTCCAGGGCTTTTTCCAGCCAGTCCGCGCGTGTCAGCCGGGGCTGGGCATGATCCTCCTCGGCTTCCTTGCTGACACGCTCTATCAGCTGGCGCTTTTTCATTGACTGCTCCATACACGTCTGTATCTTCCAATACACCACTGTATGGCGTTGGACGATTCCTTTCTGCACCAGAACAGATGGCATGACCGGGGGGAAGAGAAAGATGACGAATGCCGACAAGGCGCCGGCGCGCCTGAACCGCTTTTCCGACCTGCGTTTCCAGCCGCGTTTCGCCTATCCCGCGATGGCCGAGGTCGTGGAGGTCGCCGGCCTTGCGGATCGCAGCGAGCTTGCGGGCGGCTTCGCGAGGTTCCGGGATGCGGACATTCCCTGGCAGGTCAAATACGACGAGCTGATCCTGGTCATCTCGGGGACATTCGCGGTCGAAACGCCGCAAGGCCGGCTCGAGGCCGGGCCCATGGACACGATCTGGCTGCCCGCCGGCACCGAGGTGCGCTATGTCTCGGAGGATGCGCTGGTGTTCTACAGCCTCCAGCCTGCAAGCTGGGCCACAGAGGCGGCTGCATGACGCGGATCTCGCTGCTTCCCAAGGACGACCGCACCAATGGCTGGTCCGCGCTTTTGCCGCTGCGCCAACCCAGGCCGTCGCTGTCCAAAGACATCACCGCCGATGTCGTGGTGATCGGCGCGGGCTATGCCGGGTTGGGTGCGGCGCGCCGTCTGGCCGAGTTGCGCCCCCATGCGAAGATCGTGGTGTTCGACGCGCAGCAGCTGGGCGAAGGGGCCTCCGGCCGCAATTCGGGCTTTGCCATCGACCTGCCGCATAATGTCGGCTCGTCGCTCGAGGAACTGGCCAAGGGCCGGGCCTATCTGCGCCTTGCCCGCGCGGGGATCGCCTCGCTGCGCGAATGCGTGCAGCGCCACGGCATCGACTGCGACTGGAGCGAGGACGGCAAATACCATACCGCCAGTTCGGAGCGCGGCGCCGAGCAGATCCTGCGGCCCACGGTCGAGGAGTTGAAGCGGCTGGGCGAGCCTTACGAATGGCTGGATGCCGGGGAAACCGCCCGGCGCCTGGGCACGCGGCACTTCGCGGCCTCGGTCTATACGCCCGGCACGGTGCTTCTGAACCCGGCGGCACTGAACCGGGGGCTGGGCGACACCCTGCCGGAAAACGTCACGCTTTACGAGAATTGCCCGGTGCTGGAGGCGGATTTCGGCCCGACGATCACGCTTCGGACCGCGCATGGCTCGGTCCGGGCGCCCAAGGCCATCCTGGCGGTGAACGGCCTGGCCATGCGCTTCGGCTTCTGGAGGGGCAGGCTGCTGAACTTTGCGGCGCATGCGAGCCTCTCGCGTCGTTTGACGCAAGCCGAGCAGGCGGCCTTCGGCAATATCGCACCCTGGGGCTCGACCCCGGCCAATGCCTTTGCCGGCATCACCATGCGCTATACCAACGATCGCCGCATCCTGATCCGGCAGAACATCCATTTCTGCCCCGGCCTGCGCCAGTCCGACGAACGCCGGCTGAAGATCCGGGCCGAGCACCAGCGCCTGTTCGACGAACGCTTCCCGATGCTGCGGGGCGTCACCATGGAGCATACCTGGACCGGCTATATCTGCCTGTCGCGCAACGGCGCGCCGGGCTTCGGACAGGTCGCCCCGAACGTCTGGAGCGCAGTCTGCCAGAACGCCGTCGGTGTCAACGGCGGAGTAAAACCCG